>JAEXPL010000379.1 GCA_023446865.1 Verrucomicrobiota bacterium
ACCAGTATGGCCCGGCGAACCCACCGATGGGTCGCCGACAGGATGATGTCGACGCACACCGCGCAGAAAACCAGCAGCGGGACATAGTACCAAGGCTGCGTCGGAAAATCCGCCGTGTGCAGAAAGATACCGAACCCGACAAGGCCCACTGGAAGCGCCGCGCCGGCAAACACGACCGCGCCGTCCGCCCCCTCCCGCCCGGGCGCGACACGGCCCCGCCAAAGCGCAACACACGCCGCCGCAAGCGACGCCGCGACCAGCCCTGCCCAGAGCCAGACCGCATTCGCCCACGGATGGCCGGCCGCGAGCGTAAGATTCCGCCATCCCATCGCCGGATCGAAGCCCTTCTTCACGATCACATAGGCATCCTGCGCCTGCCGGAGCAGCGGCACGTACGGTGCCAGCGACAGCGCCGCGACCAGGCCCACGGCTCCGACTAGACCCACACCTCGCCATTCGCGGCGCAGCCCGCACACCAGAATTCCACCACAGCACGCCGCGAGCAGGAAGAACGCGTTCTGGTAGAGCGATTGCACGCCGAGCACCGCCACTGCGGCGGCGATCGCCGCGCAACGCCACGTCGGCCGCTCGACCACGCGCCACACCAGCGCGAACGTGAGCACCCCCAGGACGCACCCGAGTCCGTAGCCGCGCAGCGAAGCGGTGAAACGAACGACCGTGAGATTCGTCGCCAACAAGGCCAGCGCCAGCAGCGGCACACCGCCGCGGACCGTGCGGCCCGCAAACCACAATGCCGCCAGCAAGGTCACGCCCACGCCGGCTCCCAGTACCCGCAACCCGAAGTCGTCAGCACCCGGTCCCACCGCCACCCATCCGCGAATGAGCGCAAACGGCAGAAGCGGGCAGTGGTCGAGCGCCTGCAATGCCCAGACTTCCCGCCACGTGGGGAGCGTCGCGATCCGCACGAATGCCGCCTCGTCCCTCCAGAGCGCACCGGCATGGGTGAGGAAGACCCAATGCAGCCACCCGGCCAGCCCAGTGAGCATCACCGCCACCACGCCCCCGACTCCGGCCCACGAGCACAGAAATTCGGGCCACCAGCGGCCGGACGGATTGTTGCGACCGGGGGCGGTATGCAGCGACGAGGGCGCTTCCTGAGCGGGTTGCATGCGAGGTGCTCAGCCGATCCGCGCACCCCGCAGCGGTCAACAGCGCAGGTCGTGCCACGCACCGCACAGCACTCAATCCAACCCAGGATCGACGACCCGTCCAAGGAGAAGCACGCACCCGCTTTGACGATCGCCGACCCAATAGAGGAACGGGCGGTTCACCTGGAACGAAGTTGGCAGCTCCACTGGCCGGTCGTACTGGGGCTCCGCCGCCGGGGTGGCGGTTGTCGCCGCGGCACGAGCACCATGCTCCGTGAGCGAGAACTTCAGCCGGTGCGTGACACCGGAGAGGTGCAACGGCGCGCCGGCAAGATCCATCCCGCAGAGGGTGAAGTCCGCCGCCCCGCCAGGGTCGAACGCAGCGCGCAGTCCGGCAGCGGCGAGCACCGCCCCAAGATCCGGCAGCGCTTCCGCGGCTTTGAATCGCGGAAGCTGCAGGTCGATCTGCCGCAACTCGGCCTTTTTCACCGCGCCCATCCACTCGGTGAGTCGGCCGGCCACCAGCGCCGCCTCGACCTCGGCCAACGGCGTGCCCTCCGCAGGCAGCGCCACGACCATCGCGAGCCGGTCGCCCCGGAACGGAATCTCCACCAGACGCACGCCAGGCAGCGCCGCGAGCCGCAACGCGCCGACCCGGTGCATCATCGGCACCTCGACCGGCTTCTCATCCGCGCCCGCGGCCCGCGCGGGCTCCGCCTCTGCCGTCGTGAGCGCGCCTTGGGAGGTGCCGGCCGTGAGCGACGCCGCAGGTGCTGCGGCCCGCTCCGGCTTCCGGTGAAACGCCGCCGGTGCAGTCGCCTGCGGGTCGAAGCCCTCGAGCCACTCCGCCTCGAAATACACCGCGCTGCCGGCGACCAGGCACGTCGCCGGGCCGAGGATCCGTTCGTCCGCAATCCGGGCAATCCGACCACCGGTGCGGTCCGAGATCCAGCGATTCATCCACTGGGCGGCGACATCGCTCCGTCCGAAATCGGCGCCCCGCAGTTCGCTCCGGCTGCGCTGCCAGAGGAAGTCCACATACTCGGGACGCAGTGCCAACGAATCGCGGACCCAGAGCGCGTACGCAAAATCGAGGTTGTCGGCTCCGCCGGCGTCGTCTTGCAGCCGCCGCGCCAGGGCCGCGAGGCCGTCCGCCGCTTCGGGCACCGGAACGCTCAGGTGCAACGCCCGGACGAATTCCTCGTGGGTACCCTCCCCCGCTCCCGCTGCGACCGGCAGCAACGCCTGCATCAGCCCGAGCGGGGCGAAGGCGAGGTTCCCCGGACGGGTGTGAAGCTGGGCATACAGGTCCGTCGCGAAGGCGGCGCTCGAGAGCGCGACCGCGTCGGCCAGCTGAGTTTCAGACGCCGGCGGCGCCACGGTGCCGTCCGCGGCGAATAGCCAGCCGCACCCGGCGAAGCCCGCCACCATGCACAAAGAGGATCGAAACATCGGAGTAGGTTGTCAGTCGCATCTGTGGGGGGAGGGAACGCAACACAGTGCAAGACCAACGGGGTCCGACCAGTCGAAATTCATCCCCCGGTGACACAAAAAACGGACTGACAATTGAATGAAAAAGCCGCGGCCTCCGATGGAGACCGCGGCTCGAGAGATGACGCCCAGACCAGGCGCCGGGCGACAGGCTCAGTATCGGTAGTGATCGGCTTTGTACGGTCCGTCCACCGGCACGCCGAGGTACTTGGCCTGCTTCTCGGTGAGCTTCGTGAGTTTCACGCCGATCTGCTCGAGGTGCAGACGGGCGACCTCCTCGTCGAGGGCCTTGGAGAGTCGGTAGACGCCGACCTTGTAGGTGTCGCGGTTCTTCCAGAGATCGATCTGCGCGAGCGTCTGGTTGGTGAAGCTGTTCGACATCACGAACGACGGGTGGCCCTTGGCGCAGCCGAGGTTCACGAGACGGCCCTCGGCCAACACAAGGATCGAGCGGCCGTGCGGGAAGGTGTAGCGGTCGAGCTGCGGCTTGATGTTGTCGCGCTTCACGCCGGCGGCGGCGTTGAGGCGGGCGATCTGGATCTCGTTGTCGAAGTGGCCGATATTGCAGACGATCGCGTTGTCCTTCATCGCCTGCAGGTGCTCGAGGGTGAGCACGTCGCAGTTGCCGGTGGTGGTGACGTAGATGTCGCCCGTGCCGAGGGTGTCCTCGACGGTCTTCACCTCGAAGCCTTCCATCGCGGCTTGGAGCGCGTTGATCGGGTCGATCTCCGTCACGATGACGCGGGCACCGAAGCCGCGCAACGAGTGCGCCGAGCCCTTGCCGACATCGCCGTAGCCGCAGACGACCGCGACCTTGCCGGCGATCATGACGTCGGTGGCGCGCTTGATGCCGTCGGCCAGCGACTCGCGGCAGCCGTAGAGGTTGTCGA
>JAEXPL010000481.1 GCA_023446865.1 Verrucomicrobiota bacterium
TCGGAGGTGAAGACGCGGCAGCCGCAGGCCTGGGCCTCGAGGCTGGGCCAGCCGAAGCCTTCCTCGAGCGAAGGGAAGACGAGGCCGTCGGCGAGGGAGTAGAGCGCGGCAAGGGAGTTCTCGGATACGAGCGGGAGCGCGTCGATCGCCGGGGCGAGGCCGAGCTCCGCGGCGAGGGCGGCATCGCCGCCGGAGAGCGGTTTGCCGACCATCACGAGGCGGCCGCCGTAGCCGTGGGCGGAGCGGAGCGCGTGGAAGATCCGAAGCAGGCCGGGGCGGTTCTTGTACCACTGGCCGCCACCGACATTGAGAAGAAATGAACCGTCCGGGGCGGCGAGCCCGGCGGTCGTGGCGAGGACGGCACGGGCGGCGGCGGGGTCGAGGCGAGTGTAGGGAAAGTTCAACCCCATCGGCACCACGGGCGTGCGCTCGGGCGGCAGGCCGGTGACGCGGCGGAGGTCGGCGGCGGTTTTGGCGGAGACGCAGGCGGCGAGCGGAGCGGTGGCAAGGTGGCGCCGGATCCAGCCCTGGTAGCGGCGGCCGGACGACCCGACGGGTTGCTGCGGGATCTCGCCGAGCGCGGCGCGGATTTGCAGCAGGTCGTGGCAGGTGACGAGGGCGCGGCCGGCGAGCTGCGGCAGGTAGACGGCGTTGGCGTGGTCGACGATGTGGAAGACCGCGGCGGGTTCGCGGCGGGCGAGGCGGCGCAGTTCGCGGGGGAAGAGCAGGAACTTGTCGACGTAGCCGAGGAGTTTCGGCCAACCGGAGTAGCGGTAGGGGCGCGCCAGCCGCGCCCAGCGGGGCTGCGGCGCGACGGTGCGGACCGGGTGGCCGCGCGCGGCGAGTTCGCGTTCCAGCAATGCGGCGAAACGCAGCATGCTTTGCTGCGCGTCGGGGGCGAAGTTGCCCACGAGGATGAACGGGCCCGGGGTCATGGGGCGGTGTCGGCTGCCGGTGCACCCCCCTCGCGGGGTGGCTCAACCGCGCCTTCCTCGGTGTCTTCCTCTTCGGTTTCCTCCTCCTCTTCCTCGTCGGGTTCGTCCTGGCAGGCGGCGAGGCAGAGGCCGGCCCCGAGGGTGGCGAAGCCGAGGCTGGTGGGCTGGGCCCATTGGCCGGAGATCAGCGGTAGGGTCGATGCGCTCCAGAGCAGCCAAGGCAGCGGATCGCGCTGGGTACGGAGGCGGCTGAACGCCCGACGGAGGAGCCCGAGGGCGAGGCTGAAACGCAAACCGAGGAAGGCCAGGCCGAGGGGCAGGCCGAGCTCGAGCAGGCATTTCGCCCACTCATTTTCGGCGAGCAGGAAGCCCATTCGGCCGGTGGTGAGCCGCGCGGCGACGTTGGAGCCCATCCCGACACCTTTGCCGAAGAGCGTGGCGCGATTGAGAACGTCGGCCAGGTAGTCGCCGCCGCCGAAGACGCGCCCGGTGACGGCGTCCACGCCGACCTCGTCGGCCTGGGTGGCGGTGTCCCAGCGGGAGAGGAACGCCTCGCGGGCGTCGTCGAACACCGGGAGGAAGCCGATGGCGATCACCACCAGGGCGCCGACGGCGAGCAGGCGAAGCAGCGCGGCGTTGAAGAGGCCGGTGAAGAACAGGCTGAGACCGTACGCCGAGGCGACGACCAGCGCCGCGACCATCGCCGTGCGGCTGATCGAGACCGGCAGCGCGAGCAGCACCGCCAGGCCGCAGGCGACGAGCAACCACCAGCGCAGGCGCCGCTCGGCCTTGAACTGGTGGAACAGCACGGCGGTCACGAGCGGGTAGAAGAGGTTGGGCCCGGTGATGAACGAGAAGAACCCGGGCGGGCGGATATGGCCGAGCGCGCCATAGAGCTGGCCACCGGTATCATCCAGGCCGACACCGCGGTTGAGGGGACTGTCGATCGGCGCCTTGAACTGGAGCACCATCAGGAGCGTCATCGGAATCGCGAGCAGGAGCAGGGCCTGGCCGAGGCGCTCGGTGTCGCGGCGATCGAAGGTGGCCGCCATGACCCAGATGAGCGGGAGGTGAAGGAAGTTGCTGCGCAGCCCGTAGGCGGTGATGAGCAGGTTGTCCTGGCCGGCCAACAACGCGGCGACGACGGACGCCACCGCGAGGCCGGCGGTGGTGATCACCCAGCCGTTGAGCGGGAACCGGCCCCGTGCCATCGCGACGAGGTAGATGAGGATCACCACGGGATCGCGCACGACGAGCAGGGCATCGGAGTAGCCGGGCAGCACCCATTTGCGCAGCGCGCCCTCGAAGATGAGCAGCACGGCGTAGAGCCAGATGAGCGATTTGAGGAAGGTGTCGGGTTTCACGAACGGGCGGGCGCGGAGCGGGTGGCGAGGTGATGCTGCACGAGGCGGGCCAGACCGTCCTCGTAGGCGGCCCAGGTGAAGGTGGCGGCCTTGGCGCGGGCGGCGGCGCCCATCGCGGCGAGGCGCGTGCGGTCGCGATTGAGCTCGTCGAGCCGGGCGGCGATGGCGGCGGCGTCGCGGATCGGCACGATGTAGCCGTCGATGCCGTCGGCGATGAGATCGGGGCCGGCGGTGTGCGGAGTGGTGATCACGGGCACACCCTGGGCCATCGCCTCCAGAATCACGAGACCGAAGCCCTCGAAGAGCGAGGGAAAGACGAACACGTCGCTCCGGCGCATGAGGTCGAGGATGCCCTCGTGCGGCAGCGAGGGAACCCAGCGGTGCGCGGCGAGCGCGCGGTCGAGCGCGGCGCAGGGTTCGGCGGGTTTTGCGCCCACCACGGTGAGCTCGATCGTGCGGCCGGCGAGCGCGGCGGCGGCGAAGAGGTACGAGAGCCCCTTGCGTTGGCCGAGCGAGCCCACGTAGAGCACGCGCAGCGGGCGGCCCGGCTCGGAGTAGGGCGCGCGCGGCTCGGTGGGGTCGGAGGTGGGCGCGCCGTAGGGCAGCACGTGGACCGGCGCGGTGAAACCGGGATGCTCGGCGAGGGTGGCGCGGGTGAACGACGTGGCGGCGAACACGACGTCGGCGGCGCGCAGCTCCTCGTCCTTGCGCTCGGTCTTGGCGGTGCTGTCGCGGTTGCCGGCGATGGTCGCGGCCCACTCCGGTTCGCGTTGCGCCTCCTCAGAGAGAATACGGCGGGCGGCGCGCCAGTAGCCGATCGGCTGGTCGTAGAAGGTGGCGAGGCCGTGGGTGCGGGCGGCGGCGAAGGTGGCCGCGGCGCCGTCCTCGTAGGCGTAGACGCCGGTGAGTCCGCCGCGGGCGACGCGGCGGGCGCAGGCGCGGTCGAGGTCCTGGTAGACGGCGTCGACGCAGCACGGGCCGGTCTCGTGGCGGGTGAGGCGGCGGCCGAGGCCGCCGCGGCCGCCGAGCAGGCGCAGCAGTTCGCGGCCCGGTCGCGAGTGCACGAACGGCAGGAGTTCCTCCGGCACGGCGCGGCGCCGCAGATGTGCGGCGAGCCCGGCCGGCAGGGCTCGCAACCACGCCGCGGCGGGCTCGATGGCCAGGCAGGTGTGCAGCTCCGCGAGCAGGCCGGCGCGCGCCAGGCCGAGGGCGGCGTGGCGGACGTTGGCGTTGCCGGTGGGATGGGAGAGGAGGAGCACGGTGCGGAAACCGGAGAGCGGAAAGCGGAGACCGGATAGCGGAAAGACGGAGAACGGTGGGTCGGCCTTGGGCCTCCCGCGCCGCGTATCTCGCGCTTACGCGCTGCGGTACACGGCTGGGTGGAGGTGGTGGCGAGGAAGGGCTGAGAACTTGTGCTGAGTGACTAATGATCGATGGCGGTGGGAGCGCACGCCGTTTCCTCGTTTGAGCCCGAGGTAGAAGGCCGGGCTGAACTGTCCGGGCGTCAACGGGGTTCGTGCTTCAGTGACGCCCGGTGCCATCTGCTGCACGCCCGACTGGAATCGCACCGCCACGCGGCAAATCGCGGTGAAGCCGCCGCGGATAGCAGGGTGCTCGGCGACTCCAGCAAACTGTCGGTGCTCTGGCTCTCGTCGCTCGTCCCCCGACTGGTTGATCCCGCTCAACCCGGGCCGTGCTCGGGCTCGATCCTGAAGAAGACGGGGCGGAGGCCGTCGGTGCAGCAGGCGACCATGGGGACGGTGTTGCCGCTGTGGACGGCCGCGATCACCGGCCGGAGATCGCCCCAAGCCCACGCGCAGAAGCCGGCCGGCGGATCCCAGCGGTTGTCGGTGACGAAGGTCTGCCCTACCTCGAACCGCGAGCAGGGCGCCGCCGCCCCGTACGGGCACGCCTCGTAGAAGTCCCGGTTGAAGTCCTTCCGGACAACGGTGAGGCGGCAACGCTGCGGTTCCTGGCAGTTGCGCAGACCTTGGTTTTCGTTGGGGGTGGGCATGGGGGAACGGGGCTGATGGGCGTCTCAGAGCAGGGATGAGCCTACTCCGACCTAGTCGAAGATGAAGGGACTTCTGCCGGCATTCTCGGTAGTGGCTCGTTAGGCCGCTTGCTCTGATCGATCTCTGAAAGCCACGCCGCTGCGGCGGGAACGCCAAACTGAATCATGGAATCGTAGTGACCGCCCTGCTCTGCGGTCGAGTACTTCACAGTCACCGAATGCTCCAACAGAGCACTCTTCAATCGGAGTACCTCGTCCGGAGCGACATTGCTGTCGTCGAGTGCGTGAAAGAGAAATACTGGGCACCGAATCCGCGAGCCGATGTTTACGGGGGATTGCGACACAAGACGATAGTAGGACCCAGGAACTAGCCGGTCGAACCACTCTTGAGAGGCTCCAAACCGCTGCGCCAAATCACCGATCGGAGCCATGGCGACACAAGCCTCAACATGTAGATCACTCGCGGCAATCTGCAGAGCGAGCGTCGCGGCAGATGAATGCCCGGCAACGTACAGGCGACTGCGATCAATCTGACGGAACCGGTCGCACGCGACGGCGAACGCACTCTTCGCATCGGCCACCCCGCAGTCTGCCGCCAAGAACGCCTGGATTGCAGTCAAGCAGCTCGCTGAGTTCCCAACGTCGTCGAGTTCGCCGGCAATATCGAAGGAAACGACGATGAAGCCACGCTCAACATAGGGCCAATGCTCGCTGCGATCGCCGTCGGTCATGCGAATGCCGTGAAACAGCCGCGTTCCTGCAGGTGGTACAAGTACACACGGCAGCGAGGGGGCCTGTTTGCTCGGAAGGTAGACCCAAACGCGAGCGCCGCTCTTGGCTTGAAGCTCAACGCAGTCTGCCGCGCTCGCACACAAGCCGGCCAGAGACAGAAGGACCAAGCAGAGTGTCAGTTTCACGAAGGTGTTCTGCTGGAAAGTGTAATCACTGTAGTGAAACTTGGCGGGCTCGGCGCGGAGGATCCCTTGATTCAATGGGGATTTCAGAGAAAGGGTTTCTTTCCGGGGCACCATGCTGGTCTCGTGTGGCCAGATTGGCATGGCGGGCGGCCGCGATCACATGGAGCAGCGGCTCCGAAGTCGAGTGCGTTGAGGAGTTCGGGGCAGTGGGTAGTTACCGGTGACTTGTGGATGGAACCGGAACGCTCCCGCGTTCCGCTACGGCGGAGGGGCACGGATGCTCGCTACTCGCTACCCACTACTCACTACCGCTTCGTCAGAAACTCCAGCCATTGGGCGCGGACGACGGCGGGGGCGAAGCGGCGCTCCCACACGGCGCGCTGGGCGGCGCGGGAGGTGAGGCCGTCGTGGAGACGGGCGGCAAGGCGGAGCACGGCGGCGCGGCACTCGTCGTAATCCTCGGGGTGTTGGACGAGCTCGCAGTCGCCGGCGGATTCGGCGAGCTCGGGCGTGCCGCCGCGGGCGGAGGCGACCCAGGGCAGGCCGGCGGCCATCGTCTCGATGAGGCTGAGCGGCATGCCTTCGTTGTGGACGGAGAACAGCACGACGGCGTCGAGGTCGACGAGGGCGGCGGCCTGCTGCGCCGGTCCGGTGTAGGCGCCGTGGTAGGTGAGATGGCGCACATCGGCGAAACGCTCCGGCGGGTAGTCGGGGCCGGCGCCGTGGATGTGCCACTCGATGCCGTCGCACGCGGGATCGGCGGCGAGGCGGAGGATGGTGTCGAGGCCCTTGGTGGAGACGAGCCGGCCAAGGAAACCGAAGCGCAGCGTGGCGCCGGCCGAGGGCGCGGCGGGCGGCGGGGTGACGAAGGCCGTCTCGGTGAGGTACGGCAGGAAACGGGCGTCGCGGCGGCCGGTGGCCTCGTCGAGCCGCTCGGCGGTGTAGCGGCTGCAGCCGACGAGTTCGCCGGCGTCGGCGAGCACGCGGCGGAAGCCGGGCGTCCACGTGCGCTGCTCGGCGGTGTCGGCCGCAGTATGGTGATGGTGGAGGCGGCGGCTGCCGCGCCGAGCGGCGAGCCAGACGATCTGGGCGAGTGCGCCCTGCCCGTTGGTGTAGATCACGTCCCACCGCGTGGCGCGGAGGGCGAGCGTCTGGCGGAGCAGCCACCAGGCTTTGGCGACGCCGCCGGCGGTGCCGCGGGCGGCGGGCAGCTCGCGCAGGTCCACGCCGGCGGTGCGGAGGCGCTCGCGCCAGTCGGCGGCGAGGGAGTTGCTGGTGGTGAGCAGCGCGGTGCGGTGCCCCGCCTGCGCCGCGGCCTCGGCGACGAGGCAGAGGTGGCGCTCCATGCCGCCGTACGCGGCGAACTGCGGGCCGTAGATCAGGAGGTTCATTGAACGCGGAACTCGGAACGGAGAACTCGGAATGGGGACGGAGCGTGCGGATTGGCCGGCGCGGAGATCGCCCAGATCCAGCGGATTGGGCTGATCGGGCGGATCAGATCGAGGCCGCCGCCAGGTCGGACGCGAACTGGCGGGCGATGGCGGGCAGGCGCGGAGCGGGGGGGCGGCGGAGGGCGAGGAGCGCGGCGAGGTCGAGGGCGGTGCCGGCGGGCGAGAGGTGGACGAGCGGCTCGTCGAGCGGGGGCACGGCGATGGTGCCGCGGGGTTGCCAGTCGTCGCGCGAGACGAGCACGGGCACGCCGTGGTCGAGACAGGCGGCGACGGTGCCGGACTTCGGCACGAGGGCGACGGGGTTGGCGGAAAGCGCGAGATCGAACGCGGCGAGGGCGCGGGAGGCGTCGGCCGGGGCGACTTCGCCGAGCTCGACGAGCGTGGCACCGGCGAGCGGGCGGGCGCGGAGCGTGGCGGCGAGCGTGGCGCCACCGGCTCCGGTGCGGCCGAGGGCGACGAGCGCAAGTTCGCGACCGGAGTCGCGCACGGCGGTGGCGAGGCGCGCGATGGTCTCAGGTCCATCCCACTCGGGGTGCACGGTGCCGAACCAGCCGGCGACGACGGTGCGGTCGGGATCGAGGGCGGGAGCGTGGGCGGCGAGGAGAATGCGGCGGGCGAGTGCTCGGTCGCCGGATTCCACCGGCAGGTTGCCGAAGAGGGGGAGGCGCGTGGCCTTGATGCCCTCGGCGGCGAGGGTCGCGACGTACGCGGGGGCCTGGGTGTGGACGACGTGGGGTTGGAGGCCGAGGTGGAGGCCGAGGACGGCGCGGCGCTGGACGATGCCGTGGAGGCGATTGACGAGACGGTCGCGCCGGCTGAGGCCCACCCAAAGCTCGTGCAGCATGAGGTGGCGGCGGCGGCCCTTGAAGAGGGGCGCGAGGCGGTTGGCGAGGCCGAGCGCGTAGCCGCGCGGGTGCCACGCGTAGGCGACGAACTGCAGGCTCACCCACTCCGGGGCGAAACCGGCGATGGCGGCGCGCGCCTGCAGGAGGCGTTGCGGCCAGGGGTGGCTGCGGTCGAGGCGCACGACCGGGTCGTGCTCGTCGAGCGCGTCTTCGGTATCCGCCAGGCCGATCGCGAGGCAGGCATGGCCCTGGCGGCCGAGCTCGGCGGCGAGGCAGCGGATGTAGTCGCCCACGCCGTTGCGGCCGGCGGCGAGCGAGGAACCGAGGAAGAGGAGGCGCATGAGGATGATGCCGGAAAGCGGAAGGCGGAGAGCGGAAAGGGAAACGGAGACCGGAGGGAAGGAACCACTAATTCACACTAATGGACACTAAGGACAGAGGACGGATTTGAACTTTGAATGCTGGACTCTGAACTCCGAACATCGAACTCGGAGGTCGGATGCGCGGGACACGGAATCCGGTCTTCCGAAACTCGAAACCCTGAACCCGCCCGGGGGCTCAGCTGCGGCGGTAGAAGCGGCCGAGCAGGGCGGCGAGGCGGAGGGCGGCGAGCAGCCGGCGGCGACGGCCGGAGGCGAAGACGGGAATCGGCCGGTCGACGTGGGCGAAGAAGTTCTTCGCGGCCAGGGAAGGTGGATACCCCTGCAGCGCCTGGCGGACGAAGCCGCCACGCCACGGTTTGCGCGCGCCGATGGAGTGCGAGAGGTAGTTGCCGCCGGGGACGAAGTCCATGCCCTCGGGGCCGACGGCGTTGACCGGCGCGTCGAGGGTCATGAGGGCGAGGTTGAGCGCGTCCTGGTCGGGCGTGTGGAAGAGCGAGTGGGCGGCGCCGTGCTTGATGGATTGGAGCGAGCCCGTGTCGGCGCCGACACGGGCCGCGAGGTCGCGCCAGCGTTCGAGCACCGGGCGCAGCGTGGCGGGCACGGCGAGGAAGCCGGCATTGTAGTAACGCTCGCGAGCGGCGGCGACGGCGAGGCCGTGCCGGCCGAGAAACTCGCCCCAGCCGAGGCGGAGTGGGTGGCGGGCGGGCAGCGAGGGGTTCACGTCCTCGCAGAGGGCGACGCCGCCGGCGGCCCAGCGCTCGAGGGCGGTCCAAGGGCATTTCGCGACGATGTCGGGATCGAAGTAGAAGAGCGTGTCGGCGCCGGCGGCGGGGCCCTGCCAGAGGTCGAGGAGGAAGGCGGGCTTGTGGTTGGTGAAATGGATCCCGGTCTGCTGCGGCACGAAGATGACCTCGAGGCCCTCGGCCACGACGAGGCGCTCGGCGCTGCGGGCCCAGGGCGGGAGCGGGCCGCGCAGGCCGCAGAAGATCTGTCCCCGGAAGCCGGAGGCGTGCAGTGAGTTGATCAGGGCGGCGGCGCCGAGGTGGTAGTCGCCCTCGAAGAGCGTGCAGACGGCTGAGGTCATGGGCGGGCAGAGATGGTGGTCGCGGCGCCGCGGAGGTCGGCGACGGCGTCGCCGAGTTCGGGATGAGCCGCGAGGTCGAACTTGCGGGCGAAGAGCATCCCCGCGGCTTTCGCTTCGGCCAAACGCGGGAGGTCCGCGGAATCCAGCAGTCGCGGGGAGGTGGTGCCGGGCGGGAACACGATCAGACGAGTGGTTTGGCGGCTCACCGGCAGAGCGGGGCGGGTGTTCAGGACGACGCTCGGGAAC
>JAEXPL010000020.1 GCA_023446865.1 Verrucomicrobiota bacterium
TCTATCTCCGGCCCGGCACCACGACGCTCGACCCGAAAGCGACCATCCGCCTCGCCTTCTTCCAGACCGCGCTCCAGCTCGCCCTGCAGGACCTCGAGGCCGACGCCGGCGCCGCCGGCATCCAGTACGATGTGACAGCCAACGCCGGGCTCCACCTCTTCGTGAACGGCTACAGCGGCTCGACCGAGCGCTTTCTCGCCCAGCTCATCGAGCGCACCGCCACGCTCGCGCTCGACGAGCGCACCTTCGCCGCCGTGCGCGACCAGATCGTCAACGAGCTCGCCAGCTTCCCCCGCGCCGAGGCCTTCCAGGCCGGCCGCGCCCGCCAGCGCGCCCTCCTCAACAGCACGGCCTTCACCCCGACCGAGCTGCTCGCCCCCGTCCAAGCCCTCACTCGCGCCGAGGTGAACGCCACCCTCGCCGACCTCTTCTCCACCGGCCAGATCGACGGCCTGGCCTGCGGCAACGTCGCCCCCGCCGAGGCCGCCCGCCTCGCCCGCCTGCTGCGCTCCCGCGTCCACTCCTCGCCCGCCGCCGAAGCGGAGATCGTCCGTTCGCGCGACCTCCAGCTCGCCGCCGGCGAGACCGTCGTCGATGCCGCCACGCTCACCGGCACGAACTCCTTCACCAGCCTCACCTTCCTCTACCCGGCCAACACCCCCGAGCTCCGCGCCGCCGCCGGCTTCATCGGCAACTTCATCGGCGACGACTTCTACGCCGACCTCCGCACGCACCAGCAACTCGGTTACATCGTCGGCGCGCGCTCCAGCATCGACACCCGGCTGCTCCTCACCACCGGCATGGTCCAGTCCTCGCAATACCCCAGCGACGAACTCCGCCGCCGCATCGAAGCCTACTTCGCCGACCTCGGCCGCCGCTGGGCCGCCGTCACGCCCGAGCAGTTCGCCACGCTCCGCGAAGGCCTGCGCGCCCAGCTCTCGATCAAGCCCAACAACGTCGCCGAACGTTCCCACAACCTCTTCAAGCTCGCGTACGAGTTCGACGGCGACTGGCAGCAGACCGCCGCCACCCTCGCCGCGCTCGACCGGCTCACCCCCGAGCGTGTCGGCCAGATCGTCGCCGAGCTCACCGCCCCCGCCACGCGCCGCCTCGTCGTCGAGCAGCTCACCGCCAAAGACCACCAACTGAAGGAAGCCCCCGTGCCCACCTTCACCGACCGCGACGCCTGGAAGCAGACCCGCACCTACCGCTGAGCACCCCGTAGCGGAACGCGTCAGCGTTTCGCCTCCGCTTCCGTTTCCGTCGTAGCGGAACGCGTGAGCGTTTCGTCCGCCGCCCGCCGTAGCGGAACGCGTGAGCGTTTCGTCCGCCCCGCTCCGCCCGGTGGGTCGGGCTTTCCGCCCGACATTCGCCCTCCGTCAGTCCGTCTCCGCTCTCTCGCGCCGCCCGCCCCGGAGCGCCGCCCCCCCCCGGCCACTTCCGTCTTGTCGTCACGATCCTTCGGCGACGAGCATCGCGCCATGGCCAGACTGTGGATGGTTTTTGCCTTTCTCGTGCTCAGCACGTTCGCCCAGGCGAGCGATGCCCCGCTCTCCCTGCCGGCGCCGGTGCGGGCCCCGACCGACCGCTCCGAGTACCGCCGCCTCGTGCTCGAGAACGGGCTGCGCGTACTTCTCTGCTCCGACCCGCAGCTCAACCGCGCATCCGCCGCCCTCGCGATCGACGCCGGGTGGCTCGACGAACCCGCCAGCCGCCCGGGACTGGCGCACTTCCTCGAGCACATGCTCTTCGTCGGCAGTACGGAGAAGTACGCAAACGAGGCCGACTACATCGCCTACATCGAGAACAATGGCGGCACCTGCAATGGCTACACCCAGAGCGCCAGCACCATCTACCCTTTCGAAATCCGCCCCGAAGCGTTCGAGGGCGCTCTCGACCGTTTCTCCCAGTTCTTCATCGCGCCACTCCTCGATCCGAGCCTCACCGAACGCGAGATCAACGCCGTCCACAGCGAAGCCCAGCGCTACACCGACGACGATCTCCGCCGCGCCGCGCGGGCCCAGGAGGAGATCTGTCGCACGGGCAGCCCGCAACAGCACTTCACCGTTGGCAACCGTGAGACCCTCACCGGCACCACCCGCGAGGAACTCCTCGCCTTCTTCCGCGGCCACTACGTGCCCGCGCGCATGGCGCTCGTGCTCCGCAGCACCCACTCGCTCGATCAACTCGAGACCTGGGCACGCAAGTTCTTCGCCGCCATCCCGCCCGGAAATCCGGCGCCCCTGCACCGGCCCCGCGACTTCCTGCCCGACTCCGGCACTCCGGCGCTGCTCCGGGTCGAGCCGTTGAAAGACATCCGGCAGCTGGAGCTGCAGTTCGTGACCGACTCATCGCTCCCGGGCTGGGAGGCCAAGACCACCGCCCTCCTCGGGAAGCTGATCGGCTACGAGGGAGCCGGAAGCCTGCTCGCCGCGCTGA
Organism: Verrucomicrobiota bacterium; assembly: GCA_023446865.1. GTDB lineage: Bacteria > Verrucomicrobiota > Verrucomicrobiia > Opitutales > Opitutaceae > CAJCBL01. The sequence continues at coordinate 2,440 of JAEXPL010000020.1, forward strand.
AAGCGGAGGGACTCGCGACTGCGCTCTCCGCCTGGAGCGACGCAGCGGTCCCCTCGTACGACAAGTTCTCGATCACGATCGAGCTCACGCCCGCCGGGCTGGCACAGGTCGACCACGTTCTCTCCTTGGTCTTTTCCGAGATCGAACTGCTCCGGCGCTCGCCTTTCCCCGCGCAGCGCTACGAGGAGAGCTCCCGGCTCGCTCGCCTCGACGAGGCCTGGCGCGAACGTGACGAGAGCTATCTTCATACCGCTGACCTCGCCGCCCAATGCCTGCGCTACCCGCTCGCGGTCGCCGAGCGCGTCCCGTTCCTCTGGCTGAAACCCGACGAGGCCGACTACCGCCGGCGGCTCGATGCCCTCCGGCCCGAAAACATGCTCGCCATGCTCATGGCCAAAGGGCTCCCCACCGACCGGGTGGAGTACTTCTACGGTGTGCAGTACAGCTTCGGCCAGGACGGGCTGCCACCACTCGCCACCCTGTAAAACCCTCCGGCATCCGCCGCGCTTCACCTGCCCGCGCCGAATCCATTCCTCCCGGGCGACGTGGCGCCCCTGCCGCTTGAACCCGTGCAGCTGATCGCCGAGCCGGGCCTCTCGCTCTACCACCTTCAGGATACCGAGTTCCGGCGCCCGCTCGTCACGTTCGCGATCCGCGTGCGCCCGGAACACCCGCGGCACACCGCGCGGGACTGGGTGCTGGCGTTCTTCTACAAGAGCTGCGTGCTGGAAGCGGCCAACCTCGTCGCCTACAACGCACAGGAAGCCGGCGTGGAGTACGACCTCGAGATCGACGCCGAAGGAGTCCGCCTGAACGTCTCCGGCTTCAACGGCTCCGCCGAGAAGTTTCTCTCCTATTTCGCGACGCAGCTCCGCCGCTTCGACCTCGACGCGACCCGCTTCGCCGCGATCAAGGACCGCACCCGGCGCGAGCTCGAGAGCTTCGCGCGCGCCGATGCCTGCGAACAGGCGCTCGCCCGCCATCTTTCCCTTCTGCGCGACTACGCCTACGTCCCCGACCACGTCGCGGCACTCGCGGCCGAAGTCACGCAAGCGGAGGTGCACGCCTACGCTGCGTCGCTACTGGACCACGCCCGGATCGAGCTGCTGGTTCACGGCAACTGCAACGCCGCCGGCGCCACCGCCGCCGCACGCGGCTTCGCGGCGAGCCTCGGCAGCGCGCCGCCCACCGGCCCCGAGCTGGCCCCACTGCGCCAACTGGCCCAGCCGGCCGGCTCCACCGTGCTCGATGCCGCCGCCATCGCCGGCACCAACTCCTGTTTCTATCGCATGTGCGAGTATCCCGACGACACCCCCGAGACGCGTGCCGCCGCACGTCTGATCGGCCAATTCCTCGGCGAGCCCTTCTTCACCGAACTCCGCACGCGGCAGCAGCTCGGCTACATCGTCTCGAGCGACTTCCTCCCGGACCGCCACCACTTGCTCCAGTTCTTCCTCGTACAATCCGCCGACTTCCCCGCCGACGAACTGCGGCGGCGGGTGGATGCCTTCGTCGCGACCGTCGGCGAACGCTGGAGCGCGCTCACTCCCGACCAGTTCGCCACCCTTGTCGCCGGCGCCCGTGCGAATCTGGAGGCCAAGGACAAATCCATCCGCGAACGCGCCGAATGGCTCTTCACCCTCGCCTACGACTACGACGCCGACTGGACCCGCACCGACGCCACGCTCGCCGCGCTCGCGAAGCTCACGCCGGCCCGCGTCCGCGAGATCCTCGCCGCCCTGCTCGATCCCCGCTCGGCCCGCGTCCGCGAGGTATTGCTGGCCGGAGCCCCGCACCGCGACCCGCCCCGG
>JAEXPL010000059.1 GCA_023446865.1 Verrucomicrobiota bacterium
CGCCGAAGGTGCCGAAGAACGTGAAGAGCTCGACGACCGACGGCGAGTAGTAGCCCCAGCTCGAGGGCAGGTAGTCGCGGGCGAGCGAGGTGACGATGATCACGAAGCGCTCGAACCACATGCCCACGTTGACGAAGATCGAGAGGACCCAGACCAGCGTGGTGTTCTCGCGGATCTTGCGGAACCAGAAGAGCTGCGGAGTGATGACGTTGCAGCTGATCATGATCCAGGAGGCCCAGGCGTAGTGGCCGAACGCGCGGTTGATGAAGGTGAAGCCCTCGTACGGGTTGGCCCCGTACCACGCGATGAAGAACTCCATCGCGTACGCGTAGCCCACGATCGACCCCGTCGCCAGGGTGATCTTGCACATGCAGTCGATGTGGTACTGCGTGATCAGGTCGTCGAGTTTGTAGATCGCCCGCAGCGGCAGCATGAGCGTGAGCACCATGCCGAAGCCCGAGAAGATCGCGCCGGCCACGAAGTACGGCGGGAAGATCGTCGTGTGCCAGCCGGGCACGAGCGAGACGGCGAAGTCGAACGAGACGATCGTGTGCACCGAGAGCACCAGCGGCGTGGAGAGCGCGGCGAGGAGCAGGTACGCCATCTCGTAGTTCTGCCAGTGGCGGTTCGAGCCGCGCCAGCCCATCGCGAACAGGCCGTAGAAGATCTGCTTCACCTTCGACTTCGCGCGGTCACGCAACGTCGCCAGGTCGGGAATCATGCCCATGTACCAGAACAACGTGGAGACCGTCGCGTAGGTCGAGACGGCGAACACGTCCCAGAGCAGCGGCGAACGGAACTGCGGCCAGATGGCGTTGGCGTTCGGCAGCGGGAAGAGCCACCACGCCCACCAGACACGACCGACGTGGAACAGCGGGAACAAGCCGGCGCAGCACACGGCAAAGATCGTCATCGCCTCGGCCGCGCGGTTGATCGACGTGCGCCACTTCTGCCGGAAGAGGCAGAGAATCGCCGAGATCAGCGTGCCGGCGTGACCGATACCGATCCAGAAGACGAAGTTGACGATGTCCCAGGCCCAGTTGACCGGGTTCGCATGGCCCCAGACGCCGACGCCCGTCGACACGAGGTAGACAAGACCGGCGACCGTGAACGACGCGACGAGGCAGGCGACGCCGAAGGCGACCCACCACCAGGTGGGCGTGGGCCCCTCGGTGATCGAACAGATCTTGTCGGTGATCCAGGCGAAGTCGCGGCGGTTGCCGATGATCTCCTGCCGCGGCAGATCAGCCGGCGCGACCTCGGCGAGGACCGCCTGCGCGTGGGGAGGAAGCTCAGTGGAAGCGTGGCTGCTCATCGGGAGAGTCCTCCAGCAAGTAGGGCCGGTCTCCGACCGGCCGCGGGGGATGAAGCGACACCACTGGCGGCGACAAAGCCCAGCGTGTCCGGTCGGAGACCGGACCTGCGGGGCTGGCATGCTTTCAAGAGAAACGTGGCGTCCATCAGTGATGCCCTCCGTGCTGCGGCGCAGATTCACCGTGTTCCGGTGCGGCGTGCTCGGCACCGTGGGCGGCGCCATGACCTTCGCCGTGACCGGCGGGGTGGTTCTTCTGGTTATATTCGAGCCGGGAGAGCGGCATGTCCTGGTAGCCGGGCATGGCCGGGTTCGGGTTGCGGACCTTCGCGATGTAGGAAGTGCGCGGACGGACGTTGAGGTAGCCGAGCACCGCGTAGGTGCGCGGATCCTGTTTCGCGACGGAGACGGCGCTCTGCGGATCGGCGACGTTGCCGAAGACGATGGCCTCGGTCGGGCAGACCTGCTCGCAGGCCACGCGGATGGTGCGGTCGGGCACGACGACATCGCCGCCGGCGCCGGCCTTCACCTTCTGCTCAATCTTCGCCCGTTGGATGCGCTGCACGCAGTAGGTGCACTTTTCCATGACACCGCGCATGCGCACGGTGACGTCGGGGTTCTGCGCCATCTTGAGCAGCTCCGGCTTCCCCTGCGGACCGAGCGGACCCATGTAGAGGGAATCGAGCTGGCGCTGCTGGTAATCGAAGAAGTTGAAGCGCCGGACCTTGTACGGACAGTTGTTCGCGCAATACCGCGTGCCGATGCAGCGGTTGTAGGCCATGACGTTGAGGCCCTCGTTGTCGTGCACGGTGGCGTTGACCGGGCAGACGCTCTCGCACGGCGCAAGCTCGCAATGCTGGCAGGTCATCGGCTGGAGCGACACTTGCGGGTCCTCCGGGATCGCGGCGTTGCTGGCGAAGCCGGTCGAGTAGTAGCGGTCGAGGCGGATCCAGTGCATCTCGCGTCCGCGCAGCACCTGGTCTCGGCCGACGATCGGAATGTTATTTTCCGCCTGGCAGGCGATGACACAGGCGTTGCAGCCGATGCAGGTGTTGAGGTCGATGGACATGCCCCACTGATGGGTGCCGTCGTAGTTCGGCGAGTCGTAGAGCGAGTTGCCACGCGGCGTCGTGGCGGCCTTCACTGCGAGCGGTTTGTCCTTGTCGGGACCGTAGATCGCCGGCGAGTGCGCCTCCATGCCGATGCTGGCCGCCCAGACCGGGTTCTCCTGATGCTCGGCGAGATTGGCCTCGCGGATGATGTCGCGGCCCTCGATTGCCCAGTGCTCCTGAACGTTCGGCAACTGGTGGGCACGGCCGGGCAACACCTCGATCGTCGCGCCGGTGGCGAAGGCCATGCCGGCGGAAGTGCGGATCGCGTAGGCGTTGAAACCGACGCCGTTCCCCACCCGACCGGCCGCAGTGCGACCGTAGCCGAGCGGCAACACGATGGTGTAGTCGGCGAGGCCGGGCTGGATGTGCACCGGCGCCTCGACCGAACGGCCGTCGAGCGTGATGCGCACGAGGTGCGCCTGCTCCTTGCCGATGGTGAAGTTGTTGAAGTCGTGGCGCGACGGGTCGAGCGCGCCGGTGGCGGGCTGGTCCTTGTCGAGGCGGCGCGGGTCGATGAGCCCGAGGTCCGCCGCGAGACGCGGCGAGATCTGCACCGGATTGTCCCACGCGATCTTCGTGATCGGGTCCGGGCACTCCTGGAGCCAGCCGTTGTTCGCCGCGCTGCCGTCGCCGACCTTGAGGTCGGGGAGGAAGCGGACTTCGAGGTTCTGGGCGGAAAGGGCGGGCGCGGAGCCGGCGGCGCCGATCACGGTCTTGAGTTTGCCCGAATCAATCGCCGCGTCAGCCGGAGCAGACGCAGAGTCTGGCAACACACCATCATGAAGCCACTGGCGGATCTTCTTCTCGTCCTCGCCGACAAACGTTCCGAAGGTGCGATGCACGAGGCTGTAGCCCTCGGTCACGCTGTCCCCAAGAATCCGTGCCAAGAACTCGATCTCCGAGACGCCATTGAAGAGAGGCAAAATCATCGGCTGGATCGGCACGATGGTGCCGTCGGCCGTGCGCGCATCGGCCCAGGTCTCGAGGAAGTGTGCGGCGTGGACATGCCACCCACTCTGCTCCGCCACGAGCACCGAGGTTTCGTCGACGTACAGCCCATGGCGGACAACTTCCGCCACCTGCTTCTGCAACGCCGCCCAATCGAGCTCGGCCGGCGCGTTGTATACCGGATTGCCGCCGAGGATCACCAGCGAGCGGACTTGGCCGTTCTGAATGGCCGTGGCCAACCCAGCGACGCTCGTCGTCTCGGGCGCGTCGTTCAGCGAGTAGAAAGCTGTCTTTCCGAGCGAATCCAACGCGCGGTTGATTGCTGCGACCAGCGACTGAACAACCGCAGTCTGGTGTGAACCCGCACAGACCAACGCCGCGCCGCGATTCTCGACGAGGTCGGCGACGCATGCGTCGAGCCAGGCGCCGTCGGCCTTCAAACCGGCGGACAGTTTCTCCAGCGAAGCGCGCAGCTCACCGAACTCGCCGGTCTTGGCGAAGACCCGCAGCGCAATCGCCGCGGCGAACGCGCCGATCTGCGACGACGCCACGCGAAGGCGGTGGTCGGCGTTGCTGCCGGTGATCGTGAAATGGCTCTCGGCAACGTACAGCCGGCTCATCTCTTCGCCCTTGCCGACCTTGCGCCGGCCCTTCGCCCAATCGCGGGCGTAGCCGATCGCGCCCGGCTCAGCCTGGAGGAAATCGCAGTCGAGACTGAGCACGCGCTTGGCCTTGGCGAAATCGTACCGCGGCGCGCGAGTCGGCACCGGTCCCACCGGATCGTACTCCGCCCAGATCGCCTTCGGGAACTTCGCCTTGAGGTTCGCCACGAGCGCGGCGCGCGTGGGCGAGGTCGAGGGCTCCGCGAGGAACGCCAGCCCGGCGCCCTTGATCGGCGCATACGTGTCGCGGATCTTCGCCAGCAGGTCGTTCACCTGCCCGCCGGTCACCTCGGTACCGCCCTTGGTCGAAACCATCGCGCGGTCGGGAT
>JAEXPL010000082.1 GCA_023446865.1 Verrucomicrobiota bacterium
GACGATTGACCTGGAGCCCTCGACCGGACTTGAACCGGCGACCTCGCCCTTACCAAGGGCGTGCTCTACCAGCTGAGCTACAAGGGCGGACCAGGACAAAAGACCAAAACCGAAAAAGAGGGCGGACTTTGGTAAGCGCCTTTTCCACCGTCAACTGCTTTTTCGAAAATTTCTGCGAACTCCTTCACTGCACCACGATCACGCGGTAAAACCCGGGCGGCACGCGCTCGCCGAGATGGCAGTCGCGCGCCAGAAAGCCACCGAAAAACGCGTCGACCTCCTCCACCCCGGAGCCGATAGCCAGATTTGGAACCCCCACCAACCCGCCACGTTCGACCGCGACCGAGAACTCCAGCGGTGCCCAGTCGTGCTGGCGCACAGCAGGAGGAAAGCCGGAAAGCGAGACGCGCAGCACCACCGGATCCGCGTCACCGGAATAGCCCCGCACCTCGATGGCCGCCTCGCGCTCGCCCAGTCGGGCGATCGGCCGATCGAGACGCGCCAGCCCCGCCCAACCTCCCGCCATCGGCCCGATCGCCCGCAGGCCGCCCCGCCCATCGGCGGGCGCCCCACCCTTCGGGCCGAAAACCGGCTCAAGGCGTTCGGCCGCGAACGCCAGACGGGCGTCATAGACGCCAAAGACCTCGCCCGGTTGACGGCGCAAGTCGGCCGGCAACGGCTGCGCGCCGGCATTCCAGCGAGTGGGCATCGACAGCGGCTGCTGGTCGAGCAGTTCGATCTGCTCCCGCATCAACGGTCCGCCCGCCGCACCGTTCCCCGCCACCACCGTCACCCGCGGGCCCGAGCGGGCCGGTGGCGGCGGCACCGCCGGATCGGTCTGTCCCCAGAAGATGAACGCCACGCGCGCCGCCACCCCGAGGCCGGCCGCGAGCCAGATCCACTGCGCCCAGTGTCGTTGTTTCGGCGCGACCATCGGTCTCACTCCGCACCGGTCGGCCGGACATCGGCCGCGACCTGCACGCTGCACTTCGCCTCCAGCGCCACGGCGGAAAACGTCGCCAACGCCTGGGAGGACACCTGTTTGTCGGCGCGAAGCAGCAGACACATGGGCCCCTTGGTCACCACGACCTCGGCCAGCCTCTGCCTGAAACCGTCCATGGAATACCGGCCACCCTCGAAGAGGATCAGGTCGTCGCGCTGGAGGTTCACGACAAGGTCGACGGGGCGCGCCGAGCTGATCGGATCGGCCAGAACCGGCAGCACGATCGTATACCCCGGCGCGAGCACGAACTTCGAGGTGAACAGCGTCAGGAACAACGCCAGCACACCAACATTGACGTAGAAGAATACGTCGAAGCTGCGCGGCGCAGGCCGCAGGTGTTTCTCAAACTCGAAGGGCTGCGTGATCACGGTCAGGCCTTCGGTTTGGCGGCAGGATCGGTGGTTCCCGGCACCGGAGCAGCCGGGTCCGCGCGCAGATCGTGCAGCACGAATCGCATGATCTCGTTGGCCGCCCACTCCATGTCGTGGACGAGCACCCGCACCCGCCCGCGCAGAAAATGGTGTGCCAAGTGCGCGGGTACAGCGATCGCCAGACCGAGGGCGGTCGCCAGCAATGCTTCCCACATCCCGCCGGCCAGGGCCGATGGGGTGGCATAGTTGCCGCCCTGCATGAAGGCGTGGAAGGCGCGCAACATCCCGAGCACCGTGCCGAGCAGGCCGAGCAACGGCGCCACCTGCGCGATCGCCGCCAACGCGCCCATGCGCCGCTCGAGGATCGGCAGCTCGATCAGCGCCGCCTCCTGCACCGCCAACCGGAGCTTTGACTCGTCCGCCTCATGGTGCAGCAGCGCCGCCTTCACGACCACGGCAACCGGTCCCGGCGTCTCCTCGCAGACAGTGATCGCCTCCATCAGCCGCCGCTTCACGAGGATGTTCTTGATGCCGGTCAGGAACGCGGTGGAGCGGATTTGGCCGCGGTGCAGAAACAGCGCGCGCTCGGCGAAAACGACCGCCGCAACCACGCCCAACCCAAGCAGGACCCACATCACGGGGCCGCCCTGGCCGAGAAGATTGAGGTCGAGGAAACTCATGGGAGGTGCGCGAGGCTAGGTGGGAGCCGTCGGGAAAGGCAAACGGCGAAAGCGTTCCGTGCCGTCATTGCCCGCCGGTGTCGAGGCGTGCGAGCGCGGCCTTGGCGGTGTTCTCGCCCCAGACCCCGCTGCGCAGCACGAGCTCGTAGGCTTCGCGCGCCTCCTGCGGCGTCTTCGCCTTCTCGCACAGGTCCGCGTAGACCAACAGCGTGCGGCCCAGCCAGTAGCGGCCTTTCTCCCCGATGGTCGCCCGTGCGGCCTCGCCGAGAAGAAAGCGGTCGACTACCAACCAGAGCGCTCGCCGCGCCTCGGGGGTGTTGCCGCGCATCGCCAGAGCGTAGCCTTCCTTGAAGCCGGCCTCGATGCGCACCTCGCCTGGCGCACTGGGCAGGTCGAACAGCCGCTCATAGTGCGCCAGCGCGCTGCCGAGCCGCGAGGAGTCCGCCGTCACCTGCGCGAAGAGCGTGTCGGCCAGCGCCAGCTCGGCCAGCGGCGCATCGCGATGCGTGGCGAAACGGTTTAGCATCGACTCGTACAGGACCTGGGCGGGCCCGAGCTGGTTGAGCTTCCGCAGCAGGTCGCCCTGTTTGAGCTGGGCGTAGAACACGAGCTCGTTGCGCGGGAACCGCTCCACCAGATCGTGCAGGATCCGGAAGGCCTCCTCGAAATGACGGTCCTCGCCGCGGCGCTCGGCGTTGCCCGCCGCCTCATAGAGCGCGTACGCAGCGTAATGGCTATTCTCATACCGCTCGGCCAGCTCGATGAGGATCTGCTGCGCCTCCACGGTCTGCCCGCGGTCGGAGAGGTACTTTGCCTGGATGATGAAAGAGTACACGGCCGGATCGGTCGCCGGGAAGGCCCGCCGCAGCGCCTCCAGCTCGGCCATGCCGTCCGCCTCGCGCCCGAGGGCCAGCAGCGCCTGCGCCCGGACCAGTCGCGCGGTGCCTGCAGTCTCCTGCCGGAGCGCGGCCGGCACCGCTGCGTTCGTCTCCGCCGCCGGGCCCGCCAACAGGCGCTCCACCAGCCCAAGCGTATCCGCCGGCCGGCCCGCATCGAGCGACAGCTTGGCCTGCAACCAGGCCATGCGCAGCTTCAGCTCGGGCGCGGCGGCGGCGAACGTGTCCGCCGCCAGGACACGGTTGAGCCGATCGTAGGCCCGGGCGGTGACGCCACGGACTTGCATCGTCTTGACCGTGTTCCATTCCGCCTGCCAACGGTTCACCGGGTCGAAATCCGGGTCCGCCGCCAGCCGGTCCAGCGTCTGCACCGCCTCCTCCAATTGCGCCTCCTGGTCGGACCGCAGCAACGCCAGCACCTGCTGATACATGAGTGTGCCGCGCGTCACCGCCTCCGGCAGCGTGCGCTCGAGCAGGGCGAGCGCGTATGCCCCGGCGGCGTTGCGGTAGTCGGTCGCGCGGAAATAGGACTCGGCCAACAGCACCGCGAACACCCCGCGGCGCGGGTCCTGCCCGAGCTCCCCCTGCAGCTGGGAGATCACCTCCGTCGCCGTGCGGTAACGGCGCAATTCCCAGGCGACGGCCACAATGACGTTGAGCGCCGGCACGCGGCCGGGTGAACCGGGGAAGTTGGCGAGCAGCGCCCGCGCGTCGCCCTCCGCCCGCTCATACTCCTGCTGGGCCAACGCCAACCGCGCCCGGTACAGGAGCAGGTCGTCGAGAATGCGGGGCGGCGGCTGGAGGGCGATCTGCGCATCGAGCTCGCGCCGGAAGGCCGCCCGGCCCTCGTCGCTCTTCGCCGCGCCGGCCAGCAACTGCAGGGCGATGCGCTGCATCTCCGGCTGCACTGCACTCGCGAAAAGTTGGCGCAACGCATTCATGCCCACGATGCTGTCCGGCCCCGAGATCAGGGATAGGAGCAGCCGCAACCGGTCGCCCGCCTCGCGTTCCGTCACCGGCACGAGAGCCAGCTGCCGCTGCAGGACCGCCTGGGCCTCGCTCTTCCGTCCCAGCTGATCGAGGACAACGGCCTGTTGTCCCGCCGCAGTGAAACCTACGGGGCGGCCGGAGAACTGGTCGATCTGCCGCTGGAGCACCTGCACCTGCTCCGGCGTGGCCTGCCCGTAGAGCAATTGGGCCCGTTCCCGAGCCAGCAGCATCTGCGCCCGCGCCAGCTCCGATACCGATCGCGCCTCCGCCTGTCCGTAGGCCACCTGCGCCCGGTCGTACTGGCCGCGCGACTCGGCCAGCATCGCCTGGGCGACATACACCCAGGCTGCCTCGTCGGCCGGGACATCCTCGGGGCGCAAACCCTCCACCAAGGGCGTCGCCCCGAGTCCATCGTGGCGCTGCAATGCGACCAACGCGCGGCGCAGACGCGTCATCGCCCAAAAAAGATAGGC
>JAEXPL010000121.1 GCA_023446865.1 Verrucomicrobiota bacterium
TGTCCCTGTTGTTCGCCGCGTCGCCGTTCGTGCGCGCCGCCGATGTGCCCGTGCCGCCCGACTGGGCGTTGCCCGGCACCGCCACGCACCAGCAGGTGCCGCCGCCCGCCGGGTTCACCCGCGCCAGCACGATCATCGACCAGCCGATCGGCATCTTCGCGGGCCAGGCCGAGGTCGGCACCTCGCTCGTGCCCGGTCGCGCGAGCTTCGACGCCGCGACCGGCCAGTACACGATCCACTCCGCCGGCTACAACATCTGGTACTTCCGCGACGAGTTCCGCTTCCTGTGGAAGCAGATGACGGGCGATGTCTCGTTCGCCGCCGACATCACCTTCCCGAATCCGCAGGGCTACGACGACCGCAAGGTCGTGCTCATCATCCGCCAGGACCTCGACGACAACGCGCAGGAGATCATGGCCGGCCTGCACGGCGCGGGCCTCATCCACCTCGCGCAGCGCCCGGCCAAGGGCGCCGATCTCGCCGAAGCCTGCCGCGACAAGGGCAACGGCCCGGTGGGCGCCGCCAAGCCCGTCCGCATCGGCCTCGAGAAACGCGGCGACCAGTTCACGCTCTTCGTGGGCCAGCCCGACGGCTCGATGAAGCCGGTCGGCCAGCCGTTCACCCTGAAGTTTGCCGCGCCGTTCTACGTCGGCCTCGGCTTCACTTCGCACCTGCCGGTGACCTCCGACACCGCGGTCGTGGGCAACGTCGTGCTCGAGAGCGCCGCGGGCAAGGTCCGCTGAGCCGCGCGCGGCCGGCGTTCCCGCTGCTGCCGCTGCTTCAAGGCGAAGCGGGAGCCCGACCTGGAGCGGAAGCATTTCGCACCCCGATCACCGCCGCCGGGTCTTGTCACTGGTCAGGGCGCTGTCGCCGGGGGCGCGTTGTTTGCAGCGGGGGCAGGCGTGCGTGGTGCGAGGTTCTTGGCGAGGAACGCCTCGATCGCCGTGTAGAGTTTTACGCGGTGTTCGAGGTCGGCCATGCCGTGGCCTTCGCCGCTCTGGAAGTAGGTCTCGTGCGGCACGCCGTTCTTCTTCAGCTCGGCGACCAGCCGTTGAGACTGCTCGACGGCGGCGACCGGGTCGGCCCTGCCGTGGGCAATGAAGACGGGAACCTTGATCTGGCCGGCGCGGTGAATCGGGGAGATGGATTCGAACCGCTCGCGGTTGGCCTCGGGGTCGCCGAGAAAGCGGCGGAGTCTGGCGGCTTGTCCCGGGCGCACGCCTTCGGCCTCGAAGCGTTTGGCCTCGGCGATCATCTGCGCCCAGTCGAAGACGCCACTGGTGGCAACGGCGCAGCGGTACAGCGCGGGCTCGTCGGTCACCCCGCAGAGGGCGAGGTAGGCGCCGAACGAACCGCCCATGATCGCCACCCGGTCGGGATCGATGAGCCCGCTCCTGAGGAGCCGCTGCACGCCGTCGGTGACGTCCTCGTGCATCGTGCGGAAGGCCCACATGTCTTTGGCCGGGAAACGCCACTGGGTGCCGAGCGAGCCGCGGTAGTTGGGCTGGAAGACCGCGTAGCCGCGGCTGGCGAGGAGCTGGACCTCGCCGTCGAAGTCCCAGGAATCGCGGGCCCAGGGTCCGCCGTGGGCGAGGACGACCAGCGGTGCCGGGTGCTCTTTGGAGGCGCCTTCGGGCAGGGTGAGGTAGGCGTCGATCACGATGCCGTCGCGGCTCTTGTAGTTGATGATCGACATCGGGCGCATCCGCTCGGGATCGATCCACGGCGCCACACTGGGCACGACGTTGGAGATGGAGCCCTTTTCGGTGTCGATGAGGAAGTAGGCCTGCGGGCGGGTGTCGCTGCGCACCGCGACGAAGTACCGCTTCTCCGCGCGGTCGCTGCCGACGATGGAGACCCGCGCGCCGGCGGCCGCCTTGCCGAGCGAGGCCTCGATCTTGCGCTGCAGTTTCTGGTACACCGGGTCGAACCAGACAGTGGTCGGAATCTCGCGCTCGTAGCGCAGGCCGAGCAGGCGGCCGTCGTTCGGATGCCGGTAGGGGCGGCAGCCGGCGAGGTCGTACTTCTCGTCCTGGAAGACGGGTTCGCTCAGCTGGCCGGTGGTTGCGTCCAGATAGTGGAGTGCGCGGGGTTTCTCCGCGGTGCGGGGGCCGAGCACGAGCAACTGGCCGGGCTGGTCGCCCACGGCGACGATCTGCAGATCCTCGAGGTCGACAGGGCAGGGCAGCCACTTTTTGCCGTCGAAACGCTGGAGGCGGGTTTGGCCGTCGTCGGCGGTGAGGGCGTAGGCGAGTTCGCCGGCGGCGTCGGTCAGGTAGCCGCGGGCCTTGCCGTCCTTGGGCTCCGGGTAGGTGCGGGTGATCCGCGCCAGAGTGCCCGCTGTACCGATACGGTTGATGACGTCGTTCTCGCGAATATCGGAGCGGGTGTCGGAGCGGGCCAGACCGTCGATCTGGAAGACCCCGAGTTCCTCCCTCCCCCCTGTCCAGCCCGAGCGGCGGATCCAGACAATGGGGTGTTCGGGCTCCGCCCGGGGCGAGCTCAGCACGTGGGCGATGATGCGGTCGTCGATCGGGTACGCGAGGCGAAGATCATGGAGCGGTGCGGCACAAAGGCCTTCGCTGTAGCGATTGTCCCGGACGACGGTGAAGATGAGGTGTTCGTCGCCCATCCAGTCGACATCCCGAATGTCCTTCTTCCCGGGGCCGTAGAGACGCTGATATTTCCTGGTGGCGAGATCGCAGACGACGATCTCGCGGCGGTCGACGACGACGGTGGTCGACGCGAAGAAGTGGGTGCCGGCGGGATTTAGCTCGGGGTTCGAGAACAGGGTCGGGCGCACGAAGTCCGCGACCGGGATCGGCTCGGTCTTCGGGACCGGGGTCATCCGGTCGAGGGGGTCGTTCGAATTCGCGGCGGCCAAGGTGCTCAAGGCCAGACCGAGTCCGGCCACCATCCAGTGGGGTGACGAAGGCATCTCGCCGTTGTGCCGAGATTCGAACGACAGGCAAGCCGTGACATCAGGCGGACTGTCGGAGCGTGGTTGTTACTCTCGGCCACGCTTTCGCAGCGCCTCGCGCGATCGCGGCGACGCTACGGCCTGCTGCCGGGTCCGGGCACGTGAGCAAGCGCGTGGGCCCGCTGCGCCACGGGACCGGCCGGGGCGGCGAGTGGCTGGCGGAGTTGGCCGAAGGGAAAAGGCGAAACCTGCCCCCGCGAAAGCGGCCCTGAAGTTTGCCGCGCCGTTCTTCGTCGGCATCGGCTTCACCTCGCACATGCCGGTGGCGTCGGACACCGGCGTGGTGGGCAACATCGTGCTCGAGGATGTCGCGGGCGAGGTCCGCTGAGAGGCGGTGCCAGGGCCGGCGCGGCTCGCGCCAACGGCATCGCGGGGTTCGCGAGAAGAGACTGTAGCCTCTTCGCTGGCACCAAATAGTCCTGACGGACACCAGGAGCTTGCTTCGGCCTTGCCCTCAGTGTGGGATGCGGCGCACCGCAATCGTTGCGGTGATCTGGTAACGCCAGGCCGGTGCGGGTCCCACTTCGTCGATGAACCATGAGTATTGATACTTTGTCCGTGTTCGGGGTCTCGCGCCTCGTGATTGCTTCCGTGTTTGCTTCTGCCGTTGCAGGGGTGAGCGCCCAGCCGACGGTGGCGACCCCGTTGTTTCGGGACCAGGGCGCTGGCCAGGCGACATTGGTCTTCAGTTCCAGTGCTGCCGGCACGGGATATTTCACGCTTCTTGAAGGAGGGGCGCGCAGTGGTTGTACGGCGGCGCAGTGCAAGTTGGGAAAGGATGGGAGCAACGCGGCCGCCGCCCGTTTCGGCGCCTTGCGCCTCTCGGCGAATGTTCCCGGCGCCTACACGATCCGAGGCCTTAAGGCGGGTACCGTCTACGGCGTCTATTTTACCGCCGATGCTGACGATGCGTACCTGGCTGCTGTCCAGGCGGCGGAATTTTCCACGACCACGTCCGCCAATCTGACGTCTGCGGATTGGGTCGCCGTGGGCTCGCGCGGCTTCTCGAGCGGTCAGGCGAGTACTCCCAGCCTCGCATTCTCTCCGTCCGGGGAATTGTATGCGGCCTTTTCCGGGACAGCGTCTGGTGGAGGCAACGCGACTGTGATGAGATTCGATGGAGACGCGTGGCGGCTGGTGGGCGCGGAGGGGTTTTCTCCGGGAAGCGCCTATGGACTGATTCTCCGCTTCTCCCCGAGCGGCATCCCGTTTGTGGTCTATTCAGACGGTGCGAACGGCAGCAGACCGACGGTCATGAGGTTTGATGGGTCCAGCTGGACCACGGTCGGGGGGGCTGGTTTCGCCCCGTCAAACAACTACAATCTGGGGCTGGAGTTTGGGCCCGACGGCCAGCTCTATGTGGCGTTTCTCGACAGTACCTTCTCGCCCGCACGTGCAACGGTGATGCGTTTCGATGGCTCAACCTGGCAGGTTGTCGGCTCCGCAGGTTTCTCCGCGAATTCCGCAGGATACCCGAGCTTTCTCTTCTCGGCCGATGGACTGCCGATGGTTTCCTATGCCGATCCGGTCGCCACGGCGCAGGGGCCCGGCACGCGGGTGACGGTGATGAAATGGGATGGCGCGGCCTGGGGCACCGTCGGCCCCGCGGCATTCTCCCGGGGATACGATGCGTCCTATACGAGCCTCGCGGTCGGCCCGGATGGCGTGCCCTTCGTGGCCTTCCGGAACTGGGCAGTCGGAGTAAACGCCAATGCCTGTGTGATGCGTTTCAACGGTGCGACTTGGGATATTGTTGGGCAGGAGGCCGTGTCGGCGGGAGCGGCTTTCAATACGAGCGTGGCTGTTGCGCCCGATGGTGTCCCCTATGTCGCATTCAGTGATGATGGCGCGGGTTCCAGAGCGGCGGTGATGCGACTCTCGGGCTCGTCTTGGATTCGGGCCGGCCGGTCGGATCTTTCGGCGGGCTATGGGCTTCGCACCAAACTGGCCATTTCTCCGGAGGGCATCCCCCACGTGATTTTTGAGGACTATGCGAACGGCCACAGGGCCACCGTGATGCGACTCGTCCCTGATCCGCGAGCGACCTTTGCGGATTGGGTGGCCGCCAACTTCTCGCTGGCGGACCAGGGAACGGCGGCGATCACCGGCGCGACGGCCGATCCGGACGGTGCCGGGGTCACGAACCTGATGCGCTATGCGCTCGACCTGCCGGCTCGCGGCCCGGTGGGGAGCCCGGTTTCGTTGGTGACGGTGAGCGAAGGGGGGCAGCAGTACCTGCAGCTTGAATTTGCCCGGCGAACCGACTCGCCTGGCTTGCGGTACGAAGTGCAGGCCAGTCCCGATCTGGCGAGTTGGACGACGGTGTCGACGTGGTACTCCGCCCAGCCTCGGGCGGTGGTCGCCCGCGATCCGGTGGCGCTCGGTTCCGATCACCGACGCTTCATGCGACTCAGGGTCCTTCTGCCATAAGGCAAAGGTCGATGGGTGGCGGTAGGGGCGAAGTGTCGCGGTCTCGTTCTGGCGTTCGATCCCGGTGGCGCGCGGGCCCGATCAGAGGGGGCGTTTTTGGGGAGGCCGAGCAACGGGTGTGGTTCGAGAACGTTACCTTCGGGATTTTCCGGAAGGGCGAACAGCGGTGGCCTTTCATCGCCTGCTCGCACGCGATTCCGGCGAGTGCCGCCGTTTGCCGGCACGACGTGAAGAGCTCGACAACACCGTTGGTGCTGGCGATGGAGGGCGTTGGGGAACCGGGCTTCGCCGGCGACGGCGAGGCCGGCCGCGCTGGGCCGTGCGGGAACATGCATTCCCCCGCCCTCGTAACTTGACTTGGCGCGGGGCAAATCCTTCCTCGGCCTGCGATGCGCGTTACCCCGCCTGCTCCGTTACCCCGGAGGTTTGTGCCCCTCTCTTGCCTCCTCGCCGTGGCGCTTGCCACAGCCGCCGCCGCGACTCCGCTTGCCCGCACCGGGCTGGCGACCCGTTCCGGACCGCGCGGCGCAACCCTCTTCACCCAGCTGTCCCCCGAGGCGACCGGCGTTGTCACCGACAACAAGTACGATGACCCCCAGATGTGGGGTAGCCGCTACGACCCGTTTGTCTACGGCTCGACCGGCTGCGGTGTCGCCATCGGCGACTACGACGGCGACGACCGGCCCGATCTCTTCGTCGTCAGCAAGACCGGCCGCTGTCGTCTCTTCCGCAATCTCGGCCACTGGAAATTCGAGGACGTCACCGACCGCGCCGGATTGCCGGGAGGCGATGCCGCCGGCTGGACCGGCAAGATGAAGGGCCTGCTCGGTGGCGACGCACCGATCGCCGACCCGATCGAGAACTGGAAACAGGGCGCGACCTTCACCGATGTGAACAACGACGGCCGACTCGATCTCTATGTCTGCCGCTTCGGCGCCCCGAACTGGTTGTTCATCAACCAGGGCGACGGCACTTTCAAGGAGGAGGCTGCCGCCCGGGGCCTGGGTTTCACCGACGACAGTGTCATCGGCGCCTTCTGCGACTACGACCGCGACGGCTGGCTTGATCTCTATGTGGTGACCAACCTCCTCGACACCGCCAAGCGCCCCGCGGGGCAACCGGACCGCCTCTTCCACAACCGAGGCGACGGCACCTTCGAAGATGTCTCCACTCGCGCCGGAATCCGGCCGACCGAAACCTCGGGACACTCGGCCACCTGGTGGGATTTCGACGAGGACGGCTGGCCCGACCTCTACGTCGCCAACGACTATGCCGTGCCGGACTGCCTGTACCGCAACAACCGCGACGGAACGTTCACCGACATCATCAACCAGGTCGTCCCGCGCACCTCCCATTCCTCGATGGGTGCGGATCTCGGCGACGTGAACAACGACGGCCGCATCGATCTCTTCGTCGCCGACATGGCGGCCACCCGGCACGAGAAGGACCAGCGCGGCATGGCCCAGATCCGCGTGCTGTTCAACGGCAGCGAGTACGACAGCCAGCCGGCGCCGCAGTTCATGCGCAACGTGCTCTACCTCAACACCGGCACCAAATGCATGCGCGAGGCCGCCCAACTCGCCGGCATCGCCCGCTCCGACTGGACTTGGTCGCCCCGCCTCGAGGACCTCGACAACGACGGCCGGCTGGATCTGCACACCACCACGGGCATGGTCCGCGAGTTCCACAATTTGGACATGCTGGCCCGGCTCATCAGCATCGAAAGCTTCGACGAAGCGCACCGGATGATTCGCGACACTCCGCCGATGGTGGAGCCCGATCTGGTCTACCGGAATCTCGGCGACCTGCGTTTCGAGGAATGCGGCGCCGCCTGGGGCCTCGACCAAAACACCGTCAGCTTCGGCTCGGCCTTTGGCGATCTGGACGGCGATGGCGATCTCGACCTCGTCGTCATCAACTACGAGGCCGGCGCCACCGTGTTGCGCAACGACAGCGACACGGGACATCGCGCCATCGTCGCCCTCCGCGGCACGCGCTCCAACCGCTTCGGCATCGGCGCGACCGTCCGGATCGAGACCGCGTCCGGTCCCCAGGTGCGGCCCCTCGTCGTCGCCCGCGGCTACTGCTCCGGCAGCGAACCGATCGCGCATTTCGGCCTCGGCGACGACACCACGATCCGCCGGCTCACCGTCGAATGGCCCAGCGGCAGTGTGCAATCGTTCGACAACCTTCCGGCCGACCAGCGTTTCACGATCACCGAACCCGCCGAGGCGACGCCACCGCCACCCGCCCGCCCGGCTCCGCCGGCGCAATTCGCCGACGTGAGCGTCGCCCTGGGGCTCGCCATCGAGAGTCGCGACGGGAAGTTCGCCGAAGGCCGTGTCCAAGCGCTGATCCCGTTCCGTTTCAGCCGCCGCGGCCCTGCGCTCGCCGCCAGCGATCTCGACGGCGACGGTCGCGACGAGTTTGTGCTCGGGGGCGCCACCGGCTCCACCCCGCGCGTGCTCCGGGCCGGCGCGACCGGCACGTTTGCTGCCGCGCCCCTCGGGGCCGCCGGTGTGCTGCCCGACGGCCCGATCCTTGTCTTCGACGCCAACGGTGACGGCCAGCCCGACGTGCTCGTGACGAAGGCCGGCAACGCCAAGCCCAACGGCGCCGCCGAGTACCAGCCGCAGCTCTGGCTGAACGACGGCGCCCGTGGCCTCAGCCCCGCTCCGGCGGATACACTGCCCGCGCTGCCCCTCAGTGCCGGCGCACTTGCCGTCGCCGATTTCGACCACGACGGGCGGCTGGATGTCTTCCTCGGCGCACGGCTGCAGCCCGGACGCTACCCGCTCCCGCCGCGCAGCGCCCTGCTCGCCAATCGCGGCGGGCGTTTCGAGGACGTGAGCGATACGCTCGCACCCGCTTTGCGCGATGCGGGTCTCGTGACCTCGGCCCTGTGGAGCGATGTCGATCTCGACGGCTGGGCCGATCTGCTCGTCGCCACGGATTGGGGCTACGTGCGCTATTTCCACAACAACGGCGGCGCCGGCTTCGAGGACCGCACCGAGGCCGCCGGGTTCAAGTCCGCGGGCACCGGCTGGTGGAGCTCGCTTGCTGCCGCCGATTTCAATGGCGACGGCCGCCCCGACTTTGCCGCCGGCAACGCCGGTCTGAACATCCCGTCGACCGCCAGCCCCGCCGAACCGGCCCTGCTCTTCTACGGCGACTTCGGCGGCAACGCTGGTCCGGTCATTGTCGAGGGCGTATGGGATCGCGGGGTGCTCCACCCGCGGCGGACGCGCAAATCCCTCGGCGAGGCGATCCCCGCCGTGCTCAAACGTTTCCCGAAGAACGACGACTTCGCCAAAGCCACGCTCGCCGAGGTGGTGGGCGAAGCGAAGCTCAACGCCGCCCGGCGGTTTGCGGCCACCGAGCTGCGCAGCGGCGTTTTCCTCAGCAAGGCCGATGGCACCTACACGTTTGCCCCGCTTCCCCGCCTCGCACAGATCGCGACCATCCAGGGTTTGGCCGCGGGCGATGTCGACGGCGACGGCCACGCCGACCTCTACGTGTGTCAGAATGCGTACTCGCCGATCCCCGAGATCAGCCGTTTTGACGGCGGTCTCAGCCAACTGCTGCGGGGCGACGGCCGCGGCACCTTCACCGTCGTCGAGCCCACGGCGAGCGGTCTGATCGTGACCGGCGACGCGAAGGCGCTTGTCGTGACCGACCTCGACGCCGATGGCTGGCCGGATTTCGTCGCCACGCGCAACAACGGCACGACCGTCGCTTTCCGCAATCAGGGCGTCGCCGGTCGCCACATGCTGCGTGTCACGCTTCGGGGCCCTGCTGGCAACCCGACCGCCATCGGCGCCCGCGTCACCCTCGCGCTGGCGAGCGGCGCCACCCAGACCGGCGAACTCGCCGCGGGCGGCAGCTACTGGAGCCAGTCGAGTCCGGGTTTGTACTTCGGATACTCCGAGGGTGATCGCCCCAAGGAGCTGCGCATCGTCTGGCCCGACGGCGCCCGGAGCAGCCACCCCTGCTCGGACGCCCGGGCGCTCGTCACGATCACTCAGCCCTGAGCAGCGCGGCACACTCGCGGGATCGGAAGCGGCGCCCGATTCCGCGTTTCGTGCGATCTTCCACGTGGGAATGGCGTCCCGCAGAAGGGCCTGTTCATCTTGGCGCACGGGACCGGGCGCATGACGGCGCGCTTTGCGGTTGGGGCGTGACCGGCGGGCGGAGGCAAAGCGCTTCCGCGATGGAACGGAGCCCGTGGCGGGGTGCTCCAGCCCCGCCGAGCAATCCGGTTCGCGGCGCATGCCGATTCGCAACCGGCGCGGACGCGAAGAAGTACTCGCCAGGCGGATGCCCCCTTTCCCGCTTTTCGGCGCCGCGAAATGCGGGTTTGCTCCCGGCTGTGCAACCCCGTGCCCTGATCCTCCTCCGCGCAATCGCTACCGGCTGCGTTCTCCTCGGCTTGCTCGCCTCCCGCCTCGCCGCGCAGTCGGCCCCGACCTCGAGCGACGAGCGGCTGGAGCGGCTCGAACAGAAGGTCGATGCACTGAACGCTTCGGTGGAAAGGCTCCGCCTTCTCCTGGAAGGCAACGCCGGGGCTCCTATCACCACCGCGAAGAAGCCGACAGTGCCCGTGCTCGCCGCCACCGCCTCCGCCACCACGGCGGCCGCCGAGTCCGACCAGCCCCGACCGGCCGCCCTGGCCAGCCCCACGCGCCCCGGGACCACGCTCGATCTCTGGCTGCGTCCGCCGGGCTACCGTGGCGGAGTACCGGGCACGCCCAGCCTCGTCACCCTCCGCGACGACCGCGCACCCCTCTTCCACCTCGGGCGCCACGAGAAGGAGCCGGAGATGGCCGGCAACACCGGCAAGGCTTTGGTCCACGTCTGGCGCGGCCACCTCCGTATCGCAAACGCGGGCACCCATGTGTTGATCGCCGATTTCCAACGCAAGAAGGACCGCCAGGTCGCTCCCGGCCGCAAATGGGACGACTATCAGTTCACCTGGGCCGCCCGGCTGGTCGTTGGCGGCAAGACCCTGCTCGACGAGAGAAACCGTTTCGTCAACGCCGGTCGGGGCACGCTCTCGCGCACCTTCACCCTTGAGCTGGAGGCTGGCGACTACCCGGTGGAGATTGTCTCCTGGATGCCGGACCAGGAAGACGACGAGGAGTACTATTTCCGGCCGCTCACCTTCGTTCTCCGCCTGCGCGAGCCGGGCCGGGAAAAGCCACGCGAGCTCGGGCCGGCGGACTTTGTCTGCGCTGACTAGGGCGAGGCGGGGTGCTCAGCCTTCGCCTCGCGACTCTGTTCGCGGCGCATGCCGATCCGCAACGCCCGGCTTTGTCTCTCGCAGTGATGTCGGTGCCATCATCCGCCGGCCCGGGCTAAAGCGCCGGGCCACGAGGGCGGAAGGCGGCCGGCGGCCAATGCCTGCTTCGCTGCGAAGCAGGCGAGGCGCCGTCCCTACCGGTGCGGGGCGAAGAGCTGGAGCGGGCCGTTGCAGCGGATGACGATGACGGCGGGGGTCTTGAAGCCGGGAAGGGTGAGCACGGCGGCGGCGCGGGCTTCGCCGGGGACGACGAGGCCGGAGTCGCCGGGCAGGAGCGCGGTGAAGCGGCCCTTGCCGTCGCCCTTGAGAAAGACGCCGAGACCGCCGTCGAAGCGGCCGGTGGTCGGCTCGGGGCCGAAGTCGTTGCCGACACAGACGAGATCGAGCCGGCCGTCGCGGTCGAAGTCGCGGGCGACAATGGCGTTGATCGGCGCGAGCTGGGCGGCGGTGGGCAACTCCTCGAAGGTGAAAGCGCCGTGCCCACGGTTCAGGTACACGCCGCTGGCGAGCTCGGTGGCGGCCAGCTTGCGGGTCTGTGCGAGCCGGTCGGCGCCGAAGATTTCCTCGACCGAGGCCTGGGCGAAGGCGGCGTAGGTCGGGAACTTCTTCGGGATCCACGGGAAGGCGTAGGCGAGTTTGCTGCGGCCGCGCACTGGCATCAGCCGGCCGTCGACATGGTGGGCCTCGACCAGTTGCTCGCGGCCGGAGTTGTCGAAGACGCCGGCGAAGAGGATGGCGGGTTCGGTGGCACTGGCGTGGTACTTGGTGTTGAGGCCAACGTTGCCGACGACGAGGTCGGGTCGGCCGTCGCCGTTCACGTCGGCGACGGTGAGCGCGCTCCACCAGCCGGTGCGAGAGGCGAGGCCGGCCTTTTCGGTGAGGTTCTCGAAGCCGTGGCCGGTGTTGTGCCAGTAGCTGATCGGACCCCAGTCGAGCGCGAGGACGAGGTCGGGGCGTTTGTCGCCGTCAAGATCGGACCAAGCCGCGGCGGTGACCATGCCGGCCTGGCGCAGGCCGGGGGCGAGCTCGTCGGTCACGTCGACGAGTTTTCCGCCGACATTGCGCAGGAGGAAACTGCGGGGCGTGGCCGGATATTTCCCGGGGACCACGCGGCCTCCGAGGAAGAGATCGGCCGCGCCGTCGCGGTCGAAGTCGGCTGCGGCGACCGCCCCGATGCTGGTGCCGGCGCCGGGCGTGGCGGGCTCTGCGACGAGCGAGAAGCGGCCGTGGCCGTCGTTGCGGAAGACGCGGCTGCCGAGCGCGGGATCGCCTTCGTTGCGACGGACGCCGCCGGAGGCGAGAACGAGCTCGGGGCGTTTGTCGCCGTCGAGATCGACGAAGAGCGCGGCGGGTTCGTCGCGTTCGGAGTCGGCGGTCCAGGGTTGCTCGGGCGCGAGGGCGAACGAACCGTCGGCCTGCGCGAGGAAGAGCTGGCCGGCGCGTCCGAATTGTCCGGACACGAAGACGTCGTCGCGACCATCGCCATCGACATCGGCGGTGGCGACGGCGGGACCGTTGCCGTTGAGGCGATGAGGGAGGAGCCGCTGGCGCGAGAGTTCGTCGAAGGGCTTGAGCTTGGTTTCGAGTTTCAGGCCGTGGGCGGCGGCGGATTCGGTGAACAGCGCCGCCGGGTTCGGCGGAGTCTGGCGCACGGCGGGCGCCAGCGGGGTGGCAGCATCTAGCGCTGGCTCGGCGAGGGTGACGAGCTGGTCGGCACGAACGTTTTCGAACGTCTGCACTTGGCCACGGGGCCAGCGCACGGTGAGTTTCCGCACCTTGGGGTCGGCACCGAGGCCGAAGTGGGCGACGGGCGGTTCGCTCGCGACGATGCCGCGCTCGGGGAAGAGCTCGCGGACCTGCACGCCGGAGGCGGTTTCGAGGCGGAGCGAGGCGCCGATGCCGTCGAGGTTGGGGGCGCGGCCGGCGAGCTTCACGGCGAGGCGGTGGCCGGTGGCGGTGTCGTTGCGGACGAGGCTCGGCGGGGCGTTGCAGGTGGCGTAGACGAGGTCGAGGTCGCCGTCGCCATCGAGGTCGGCCAGGGCGCAGCCGAAGGCGATGGTGGGCTGGTCGAGGCCCCAGGCGGCGGAGACATCGGCGAAACGCAGGTCGCCGAGATTGCGGTACGCGAGGGTGGGCTCGAGGCGCGGCGGCGCGTTCTTCCAGACGGCGGCGCGGGCGGCGAGGGTGGGGGCGCGGTTCTGGTGGTCGACGAGGTCGGCGTCGAGGAAGTTGCGGAGCATGCCCGAGGTGAAGAACACGTCGGTGCGACCGTCGTTGTCGAGGTCGGCGAGGCGGGCGGCCCAGGTCCAGCCCGTGGCCTCCATGCCGGCGAGGTGCGCGAGCTCGAGGTAGCGGTCGGTGCCGGAGTTCAGGTAGACCGCGTTCCACATGTACTGCGGGATCAGGTCGGTGACGCGCTCAGTCTCCCAGAGACCGCGGCCGACTTCCTCCATGCCGGTCATGAAACCGCGATGGGTGCGCTCGCGCATGTCGGTGACGAGGAAGTCGACGCGGCCGTCGTTGTTGAGGTCGCCGGCGTCGGCGCCCATCGAGAAATAGGTGACGTGCGGCAGGCGCTGGTCGACGACGTCGGCGAAGGTGCCGTTGCCCTGGTTGAGGTAGAAGCGGTCGGGGGTCTCGAAATCGTTGGCGACGTAGAGGTCCGGCCAGCCGTCGGCGTTGGCGTCGAACCAGAGGGCGGTGTGGCCCTGCGTGAGACCCCAGATGCCGGCCTCCTTGGAGACGTCCGCGAACTTGCCGGCGTCGTTGCGCAGGAGGTAGTCGCGGCGGCCCTGCGGGCTCTTGGAGAAGTCGAGGATGTTGGTGACGAGGTAGGCGTCGAGGTCGCCGTCGCGGTCGTAGTCGGCGAAGACGGCGTGGACGGAGGCGTCCTTGATGGCGAGGCCGTGCTCGGCGGCGCGCTCGGTGAACGTGCCGTCGTGGTTGTTCACGAAGAGGAGATTCGGCGCGTCGTAACGGCAGAGGTAGAGATCCGGCCAGCCGTCCTGGTTGATATCGACGACGGTGGTGCCGATCTTCGG
>JAEXPL010000160.1 GCA_023446865.1 Verrucomicrobiota bacterium
CCGGCGGGACCGGTCACTTCGAGGGCGTATTTGCCGGCGGGGAGTGCGGGGCAGTAGATGTGCTCGACGTTGTCGAGGGCGGAGGTGCTTTCGGCGACAACGGTGCCGAGGGCGAAGGAGGCGTTGGAGTTGTGCAGGCGGAGGTTGAGGTCGGCGAGGGCGCCGGTGAAGGTCCAGAAGTTGCTGGTGGTCTGCTCACGGTACCAGGTGAGCACGGTGGAGAACTTCACGGTCTGGCCGGCGGGAATCTCGAAGTAGTACACGGAGGTGGAGCTGGTCTTGCCCAGATCCCAACCGCGGGTGGAGCTCCAGACGGCGGTGGCGGATTGGCGGCCGGCGACGAGGGCCTTGTAGGAGTTGTAGATGTTGACCTGGCCGGCGCCGTAGATCGGGTCGAGGGGCTGGGCGGGGGTGTTGGACCAGGTGGAGAACTCCTCCTTGGTGGCGCCGGCCATGAGCAGGGCCTTGATGGTGCGCGGGTCCTTGGCGGCGGCGAGGGCGGTGGTGCGTTTGGTCTCGGCGATGAGCAGGCCGGCGGCGGAGGTAACGACCGGGGTGGCGTAGCTGGTGTAGGTGGCCGTGCCGACGAGGTCGGGCTTCATGCGGCCGGAGCCGTCGAGGTTGGTGCCGCCGCGGGAGTGCTGGCCGGTGGCCGTGCCGACGGCGATGGTGTTGTAGTTGTTGCCCCAGAGCGGCTGCATGGCGTTGGTGCCGTTCTCGAGGGCGATGACCACGGTGACGCCGTCGCGGACGATGCGGTAGTCGAGCAGCTGGAGGGCGTTGAGGTTGTAGGTGGTGATGTTGCTGATCAGGGAGTGGTTCTCGAGATCCCAGGAGACGGCGACTGGGGCGCTGTAGCCGCCGACCTTGAGGGAGGAGTTCCGGTAGTTGGCCACGGCAGCGACCTTGAGCTCGGCGAGCGCCGGCAGGATGCTGGTCGTCGTGCCGGTGAGGTTCTTGGCCACGGTGTTGGCGTGGGCCGAGTAGGTGGTCGGCGCGGTGGCGGCCAACGGGAAGGTGATGTTGCGCGAAGCCAGCTCACCGCTCTTGGCAACGGCCCAGTTGCCGGATGTGTCGGGTGCCTCGACCATCAGCACCGAGAGATTCGTCCCGGTGGGGAGGGAGGCCCCGAACTCCTGCTGGAGCTCGGGAAACCCGATGTCGCTCTGCACGGAGGCCTGGAGGCCGGCGGCGAGGGCGAAGGTGGCGATGGAGGGGAGGATCGAGCGGATGGACTTCATGGCTGGTGAAGGAAGGTTGTGCTGCAGCCATGTTCCGGGGGGACGATCGGGGCAGTGGGGAGGTTGCCGTGCCGGGCCGCCCCTCGATCGCCCAAACCGCGGGGGGGAAAGCACCCGGGACGGGGGGCGGAGGGCTCCCGGTCGGTCGGGCGTATCCCCGCCGCAATCGTCCTGCCGCGGGCAACGGACCGGCGGCGCACCCGGGCGACGGAGCACCACGTCGCGAGGGAAGAACGGGTCTTCGGCGGGACAGGTGCGGCGACACCAATGGCTGGGTACGCAGCGGCGGCGGGGCGGGTTTGCGGGTTCCCTGGATTCATGGCTGGTTGAACCGGGATGGGTTTGTGCGCCGACTCTAGCAGGCGGGTGCGACGGGGCGCATGGGGAGAAACACCCAGAACGGACCAGCAGTAGTCTTCAGAAAACAAAACGACCCCGGAGATCCGGGGTCGTGGGCGGGGCGGCGGGAGGAGGGTCGGGGGATCAGCCGCGCGGAAGCAGCTCGCGGTAGAGCGCGGCGTAGCGGTCGAGCATCGTATCCATGGCGAAACGTTGCGAGTTGGCGAAGCCGCGCGCGACGAGAGCCGCCCGGACGCTCTCGTCGAGCAACGACGCCAGATGGGCGGCGAGCGTGGCGTGGTCCTCGGGGCCGGCGAGCAGGGCGCTGTCGGCCAGGTTGAGGCGGTGCGGCCCGATGTCGCTGGCGACGACGGGGCACCCGAGCGTTTGCGCCTCGACCGGCGGCAGTCCGAAGCCCTCGTTGCGCGAGGGGAAGAGCAGCGCGAAGGCGCCCTGGTAGAGCAGGCCGAGGGTGGCGGCGTCGGGATGGTCGGCCAGGGTGAGGTACGGCGCGATCCCTGTATCCGTGATCGTGCTGCGCAGGAGCGCGTTGGGCGGCTCGCCGGCGAGGACCAGGCGCAGGCCGTGCGCCGGCCCGAAGGCGGCGAACGCCTGCGCCACGCCGCGGCGGTTCTTGCGCTCGTAGCTGCCGCCCACGTGGAGCACGTAGCGGCCGGGCTCCAGCCGGGGGTCGAGGGCTCGCAGCCCAGCGGCGACCTCCGCGGCCGGCCGGGGCACGAACTTCTGGTAGAGCCCGTTCGGCAGGATGATCGTCGGCGGAGACGCGCCGGCCAGGGCGGGGACGATCTCAAGCAACGCCGCTTGTGTTTCGGCCGAGATGCACGCGATCCGGTCCGCGGCGGAAATGCCACGAAGGATCCGGCGCTGCCACCACGCCTCGGTCGCGAGGCTGTCCTCGGGCCGTTTGACCGAGGCGGCGATGAAGAACAGGTCGTGGCAGGTTACGACCTTCGGCCGGTGCCGCAGGCGCCGCGCGAGCAGATGGAAGGCGCTGGCGTGGTCGCACACGTGGATCACATCGGCGGCCTTGGCCGCGCGGCGGAGTTGGGCGGCCTCAAGCACGAGGCGCAGGATCACCTTGGTGGTGCGTCTCCGGCCGAGCCGGCCGAGGTTGGGAAAGCGGGGCTTGAGGACCGCCGGCGCGCAGCCGTGGCGCGGCAGCCCCGCGGCGAGGCACTCGACGAACAGCCACATGCTCGTCCGCGCCTCGAACGGGTTCGGGCCGACGAGCAGCACACGCGGGGTGGTGGCGGGCCCGGACGTCATGCGGCGTCGGGACGCTCGCCCAGGATGCGGGCCGGGTTTCCGGCCACGATGGCGCCGGCGGGCACGTCGCGGACGACGACCGCGCAGGCGCCGACGATGGCACGCTCGCCCACGGTCACGCCGGGGAGGATGAAGGCGCGGGCGCCGACAAACGCGTGGGCGCCGATCACGACCGGCGCGGTCTGGAGCGGAAGCGCCGGATCGTCGAACTTGTGGGTGCCGGTGCAGAGGTACGCCTCCTGGGCGATCGTCGCGCCGGCCCCGAGGGTGATCGGGCCGAGCGTGTAGGCGTTGGCGCGGTCGCCGAGGCAGGCGCGGTCGTGGAGCGTGAGGTTCCACGGGAGTTGGATACGGGCGCGCTGGTGGACGAACGGCCGGCCGTGGATCGTGGCGCCGAACACCCGCAGCCAGAGCAGGCGCCAGCGGTTGGCGGGCTTGGGCGTCCACCCGCACAACAGCGACCAGCAGCAGCCCCAGAGCAACGCGCGGAGGCGTTGGCCGGGAGTCCACGGGGAGGCGTAGGGCGAGTTCTGGGTGTAGGTCTTCATCGGGTGGGGAGCGGGGCGTGGAGGAGCGACTCGAATTCGGCCAGGAACGTTTCGGCGACCGCGCCTTCGGTGTGGTGTGCGGTCGTCTGCCAGGCGGCGGCGCCGAGGCGGGCGCGGAACTCGTGGTCGGTCGCGAGGCGCACGATGCGTTCGGCGAGTTCGCCGGCGGCGTTGCCGTCGTCATGTTCGAAGACGAGACCGCTCTGCTCTGGCTCGACAAAGTCGCGGAAGCAGTCGAGCGCGGAGACGATCGGCGGCAGGCCGAAGGCCATCGCCTCGAGCGGTGCGAGGCCGAACGTCTCGCCCCGGGCGGCGAGCGAGGGGTACACGAAGAGCGAGGCGGCGCGGTATTCGCGGGCCAGGGCGTCGGGCGAGAAGATGGGCTCGACGAAATCGACGGGCTGGCCTGCGGCTTCGGCGCGGAGATTGGCGAGGTACTCCGGGCCCCCGCCGCCGTGCTCGGGGCGCCACGGGCCCACGATGCGCAGCCGCCAGCCCGGCAGGTGCGGGGCCGCGCGGCGCCACGCGAACAGCAGCAGGTCGATGCCCTTCTCGGGATGCAGCCGACCGGTGTAGAGCACGGTGGGCGTGCGCTCCAGCGGATCGGGCAGCCGGGCCGCACGGTGGGAGATCGGATACGGAATCACCGTCACCCGCGGCCGCGGGCCGGCGCCGAGCTCGGCGTTGATGGCACGGGCCACGGCGTTGGTCACCGTCTGCAGGCAGGCGACCCGG
>JAEXPL010000232.1 GCA_023446865.1 Verrucomicrobiota bacterium
CCGGCGGCATGGGCGCCTACTCGCCCGCCGAGGTCGTCACCGACAAGCTGCTCGCCGAGATCGAAAAGACGATCTGCCGCCCCAGCGTCGACGCCATCGCCGCCGAGGGCATCGAGTACCGCAGCACCCTGTACATCGGCCTCATGCTGACCAAGACCGGCCCGCAGGTGATCGAGTTCAACGCCCGCTTCGGCGACCCCGAGACGCAGGTGCTCCTGCCCCGCCTCGCCACCGACACCGTCGAGCTCCTCTGGGCCGCTGCCAACCACCGCCTCCACGAGGTGAAACTCGAGGTCAAGAGCGACTACGCGCTCTGCGTGGTCCTCGCCGCCCAGGGCTACCCCGACAAGTACCCGAAGGGCGACGCCATCACGCTCCCGCGTGTCTCCGGCTCGGGCGAGTTCATCTTCCACGCCGGCACCGCCGTCTCCAGCAACCGCCAGATCGTGACCAACGGCGGCCGCGTCCTCGGCGTGACCGCGCTCGCGCCCACGCTGCGGCAGGCCGCGCGTCAGGCCTACGCGCTCTGCGACCAGATCGGCTTCGTCTCCAAGTACTGCCGCCGCGACATCGGCGCCAAGCAGCTCAACCGCAAGTGACGCCCGCCCGCGCCGCCCGCCCCGTCGTGTTCCACGCCCTGCCGCTACTCCTCGCGGCCGGGCTGGTTTCCGTCGTCTGGGCGGCGGAGCCCGCACCGGCACCCGCCTCCGCTGAGAAAGCCCCGTCGGCGGATAAGGCTGTCGTCGCCGATCCGCTCGATCTCGGCCGCGGGCTGCGTTTCCTCCGGCTCGCCCCTGCGGCTGCCGACGACGACGCGTTGACCGCCGCACTCGCCGCCCCGGCGCTCGTGCTCGATCTCCGCCTGGCCACCGACGACGCTGGTAACTTCGCCCGTCTGCGCGAGATCGCCGCCGGCCGCGACGCCACACGTCCGCTTTTCGTCCTGCTCAGCCCCGCCACCCCCGCCGCGCTTCGCGCCGCCCTGCCCTCCACGCCCGGGGTGCTCACCCTTGCCGCCAAGGATGCCGGGGTCCCCTCCAGCGTCGCGATCGCTGTCGACCCCGCCCGCGATCGTGCGGCCGCCGAGGCACTCGCCGCCGGCCGTCCGCCGCGCGAGCTGTTCGAGGAGAAGATCGAGAAGAAACGTTTCGACGAGGAGCAACTTGCCAAGATCCACGCGAACGGCCGGCGCGACGCCGAGGCCGCCGCGCAGCCCAAACCCGAGGCTGCCCCAGCCAAGCCACCGGAGCCGCCGCTGCAGGATGTCCTTCTCCAACGCGCGGTCTTCATCCACCGCGCGTTGCTTGCCCTCGGCCGCATTCCCGACCACTCGTAGGCCATGCCCGCCCCCGGTCTCGTCATCGTCGTCTGCACCGGCAACATCTGCCGCAGCCCCATGGGCGAGAAGCTCCTCCAGCACGCGCTCGCCGCCGAGCCCGAACCGCTGCGCTCGCTGAAGGTCGTCTCCGCCGGTGTATCCGCGCCGCGCGGCCAGCCCGCCACCGACAACTCGGTCGCGGCCCTGAAGAAAGTCGGCCTCGATCTCTCCGCCCACCGCAGCCAGCCGCTCACGCAATCCCTGCTCGACCAGGCGCTCGCCGTCTTCTGCATGACGGAGTCGCACCGCTCCATGATCGAGCTCAACTTCGAACGCGTGCCGAAGAGCCTGCACCTGTTCCGCGAATTCATCGGCCGCGACGGCGACACCGAGATTCCCGATCCCTACGGCGGCAACTTCCGCGAGTACGAAGCCTGCCGCGACGGTCTGGTCGAAGCGATCCCTTCGCTGGTGCAGCACCTGCGCGACCTCGCCGCGCGCTAGCCCACATGTCTCACACTTCGAGCGTGGTGGGCGACGGATTGCCGTGGCGGAATTCGTAAGAATTTCGACCCTCGGCGCCCGGTCGAAAGCTCACGGCTTCCGCTACGGTGAAATTTCCGGGCTAGAGCGGTACTGTGCCGGCTCGGAGGGGCCGCACCTCTTCCGCGCCGGGCAACGCCCGGGCATGGTGCAACGCGGGAGAGTGTGCGTGCGACAACTCAGCCGCTTCGGCGCAACCGGAACGCACCCGCGCCGTCGTGCCCGTGTTCCCACGGCCGGCCGAGCGCCGAATCCTCCAGCACGAAACCGCGTCCCGCCTCGCTGTCGAGAAACGCCTCGATCACCTCCGCGTTCTCCTCCGGCTCGAGACTGCAGGTCGAATAGACGAGTTTGCCGCCGGGCCGCACGAAACGCGCCGCGGCGGCGAGCATCCGCCCCTGCACCTCGGCCAACTGCGCGAACTCGTCGGGTTTCAACCGCCACTTCGCGTCGATCCGGTGGCGGATCACGCCGGTGTTCGAACAGGGCACGTCGACGAACACGCCGTCGAACTGCGCCGGCAGGCCCTTCTCGGCCAGCTCCTCCGCGGTGAGCGCCAGCACATCGGCGCCGAGCGGCACGATCTCCGTCGCCAGACCGGCGGCACGCCAGCGGGCGACGTTCTCCTCGAAACGCTTCATCCGCCCGCCCGCGCGGTCGACGGCGACAATCCGGCCGCCGCCCATGAGATCGGCGAGCTGCAAGGTCTTGCCCCCCGGCGCCGCGCACAGTTCCAGCCATTGCTCGCCCGCCGCGGGCGCCGCCAATCCCGGGGCCAAGCGCGTCGCCGGATCCTGGAGATAACACGCACCGGCGGCCAGCGCAGCCTGGATGTCGGCCCAGTGGCCGTGCGCGAGCCGATACCAGCCCGTGTAGTTGGTCGGCTCCAGCCCGGCCGGCGGCGGCGTGCTCGCCCGCCAGCGCAAATGGACGTGCGCCGTCGCCTGGTTCCACTCGAGCAGGCGGTGCGTGGCTTCGGCGCCGAACTCCTCCGCCCAGCGTTTCACCAGCCAGGTCGGATGGCTGAAATAGGCGGCGAGCTCCTCCGCGGGGGCCCCGGCGGCCGGCGCTGGCGTCTCGCGCAGGACCGGCGCCGCGCGGCGGAGGACCGCGTTCACGAGTCCCGCCTCGGGCGCGCTGAGCTGCCGTTTCGCCTGCTCAACGGCGTTGTCGACGATCGCGGCGGCCGCGACCTCCGGTTTCTCGATCAGCTCCGCACCGGCAATTGCAAGCAGAGCTTGGAGACGCGCCCGCGGCGCCTTCTCGATCAGCGGCCGGATGGCCGCCTCTGTCCGCCGCCAGTGGCGCAAAGCCGCGTAGAACAAATTCTGGGCCGGTCCCCGTTCCGTCGAAGTTGCAGCCAAGTCGCTTAACAAATGATCCGCCCGGCCCTGGCCTTCGCGCCAGCCCGCCACGAGCGCCACCGCCAGCGTCCACGTCTCCGCCGCCGAAGGCCCGCGCGAGCGTTCCGGGGCGCCCTTCGCGGAAGGACGATCGCCGGAAAAGCGTTGTTTTTGCGGAAAGTGTCGAGGTGCTGACTCCATCCGCGGATGAGACACAGTTTGACATCACCATGCAATAGCCGCTCAAATCATCCCCTTCCGCAATTCGACGAAGATTTTATGAACGCTGAAGCCGTCCAAGATTTGATCTCCCTGAAGCCCGACCTGAAGCCCTCCAAGGCCAAGCTCGAGGCGATGAAGCCCGGCGCATACTGCGTCCACCGCAGCTGGGGCTTCGGCCGCATCAAGTCCTACGACTCTGCCAACCGGAAGCTCCTCATCGATTTCGAAGGCAAGCCCGGTCATCCGATGGATCCGGTCTTCTGCATCGGCACCCTCGACGTTCTCCCGGAGAAGCATCTGCTCGTCCGTAAGCAGACCGAGTCCGCCAAGATCGCCGACCTCATCGAGAACAATCCGGCGCAGCTCGTCGTCGAGGCTCTCGCGACCTATCCGAACAACGCCGCTACCGGCGTCGAGTTGGAGAATCTCTTCAGCAGCGTGCTCGGCGCCGACAAGTTCAAGAAGTGGTGGACCGCCGCCAAGAAACAGCTCGCCGGCGACCCGCGGGTCTCCGTGCCGGCCAAGCGCACCGAGGTCTTCGTCCTGCGCGACGAACCTGTGAACGTCGAGGACGAGCTCATCGAGAAGTTCAAGAGCACGCGCTCCCCCCGCCGCCGCCTTGAGATCGCCGCCGAGCTCCTCACCACCGCCAAGAAGAAGGACCTCAAGCCCCTCGCCGCCGACCTGCTCGCCGACGTCGCCACCATCGTCAAGGACACCGCGACGCTCGAGCTCGCCGAGCGCCTCCACGGCGCCTGGATTCGCAACGACCTCGCCGCCATCGCCGGCCAGGACATCGCCGCCTTCGAGCCGAAGGTCGAGGAGATCGTCGCCAACGAGCGCGACCTGCCCTCCATCGCCGAGAAGCTCCCCACGGGCACGCATGTCCGCCTCCTCGACCTCATCCACGTCGCCCACCCGACGTCGTGGAAGGAGAACGTGTTCACGCTGCTCAAGCTCAGCTCCGGCAAGTTCACCACCGAGTGCGTGAACTTCCTGATCGATCACGAGTGCGGCCCCGAGATCACCGCCACCTTCCAGCGCTGGCAGGTCGAGCAGAACCTCCGCGCCCCGGTGCTCCTCTGGATCGTCAAGAACCGCACCACCCGGAAGTTCTCCCGCCTCCTCAACGAGCTCATCGGGCCCCGCCTCCTCACCG
>JAEXPL010000234.1 GCA_023446865.1 Verrucomicrobiota bacterium
CCGGTGGTGGAGTACAGGTTACGCCGGACGATCTCGGCGGTCTTCGCATAGAGCGCTTCGGGCCAGACTCCGGGATTTGTGCCGAAGCTGTGCGCGGCGAAGATGTCGCCTTGCGTGCCGTAGCCGAAGTAGTTGGTGACGGCGAGGACCTCGGGCAGATGCGGGTCGATCTCCTTGGCGGCGGCGATCGCGTTGGTGCTGTAGCCCGAGCTGCCAACGAAGCTCGCGAGGACATTGATCAGACGGCTGTCCGGCATGCCGCGGGCGCGCCACTCGTCCTCGAACGTCTTCAGCGCGAGACCCTGCAGATGGCCGGAGCCCCAGGCCTGCTGGTCGCCGGTGACGTCGGCAAACGGCACGCCGAAGTGGCGCGCGGCGGCGAGCTGGGCGGCGTTGAGCTGCGGGATGTACGGGCCGTAGCCGTTCCAGATCTCGTTGGAGTATTCGAACCAGACGCGGAGGCTCGGGTCGAGGCGTTCGGCGCAGAGGTCGGCGAGGCGGCGAATGAGGTCGGGCGAGGCGATATGCGGAACCTGGATCCAGAGATCCTTCCCGGTGGCGTTGCACAGGTCGATCATCCACTCGAACGGCTGGCCGAGGCGCTGGCGGTAGGCGGCGACGGCGTAGCGGTTGTAGGTGCGGTCGATGGTGCTGAGCGAGGCGAAGCCGTAGCTCGGATCGCCGCGGTCGCTCCACTCGAGAACGTCGCGGTCCCAGTTGCCGAGGTTGATCTGCTGCCAGCCCATGAAGCGCAGCACGCCGTAGTGCGACGCCTCGGCGAGGTGCTGCAGGAAACGCGTATGCCACATCGGCTCGGGCTGGCCGGGCAGCGGCTCGAGGCTGCCGGCGATGTGGCCGGGCGCGAGGTCGGAGGCGGCGGTGAGGTCGAGTCCGGCGCCGTCTTGGGCGGGGGCCCAGAGGCGCATGTTGCGCACGGGGTTGGCCGGATCCGAGGAGTTGATGAAGACGATCGGCGCGGCCTTGGTCGGATCCTTAATGACGCGGATGTAGCGGCCGTTCACCTGGTCGTTGAGGAGCACGACCTCGTCCTTGCCGTCGTTGCGACTGGACATGAGTTCGACGTCACCGGAGCCATCCCACGTGAGCACGAAGACACCGTGGAGGAAGGTGTCGTCGCCGGTGCGATAGCCGGTGAGCAGTTCCATCCGGGTGCCGGCGGGCAACGCGAGCGGCCAGCCGCCGGAATCGACCTGGATGGAGTTGGCCAGATCCTGCGCCTCGGCGGCGGCGGCGTTGTCCTTGAAGATCCACGCCTCGCCGGCGCGCAGCATGTTGGCGAAGGCCCACTGGCGGTCGCCGCCGGAGGAGATGTTCACCTGCAACGGTGGCAGGCTGCTCTCAGGGAGCGGGGTTTCCCAGGCTGGGGCGGAGACGGCTTGGACGACGACGAGGGCGGTCGGGGCGGCGGCAGACTTGCCGTTGCGCGTGGCGGTGCAGTCGAGCGTGAGCGTGCCGGTGGCGCCGGCCGCGAAGGTGATGGTGTTGGTGCCGGCGCCCGCGGTGATCGTGCCGCCGGTGATGGTCCACGCGAAGGTGGTGCCCGCTTGTGGGTCGACGCTGGCGGTCAGGCCGGCCTGCCCGGCGGTCGCGAAGCCCGGGGCGACGATGGTGGGGGACAACGGGGCGTCGGTGACGACGACCTGCACGGTGTAGGTGGCGACGACGGCCCGGGTGGTGTTGTCGGTGAGGGTGCAGGTGAGCGTGACGGTGCCGGCGGCGCTGGCCACGAAGTGGATCAGCGAGGCGCCGTCGGACTCGGTGAAGGCGCCGCCCGTGATGGTCCAGTGGTAGGATACGTTCACCTGCGGCGCGACCGAGGCGCCGGTGTTTTGCAGGACGGTGATGGCCGACGGCACGTCGATCCCGGAGTTGTTGGCCGAAACCACGCGCCAGAATCTCCGGGTCGTCGCCGCGCTGCCGGCTTGCTGCACGACCGAGGTCAACTCGCTCCCCGTGCCGGAGAATGTTCCAGCGCTGTCGGCCCAAGTGACGAGATCCGCTGATGTCTCGAGGTGGTAGCGCAGCCCGGTTTGGCTCGGCCAATGGAGCACAATGTTTCCGCCGGTGTCGGACAAGAGAGTGGCGGCGAAGGGGGACTGATCCTGCGCGACCAGTCCGGAGACGGTGGCGGCAACGGAGACGAGAATGGCGAGGAGGCGCATGGCGGCGGGATGGGCGTGCGAACCGACGCTGCACAAGACGTCGCCCCCCCCGGGGCTCAGCAATCCAGTGCCCTGCGAAAAACCGTAAAGCTGCGGTGTCAGTGCCCGCGCTTGGGCGTGAGCTTGCGGGTCGGGGCGTCCATCTGGCCGCGGGTGACGCCGAGCTGGTTGATCAGCTTGAACTCGCGCCAGAGCTCGGCGCCGGTGATCTCGCCGGCGAGGAGCTGGCGGTAGCGGCCGACCGTGCGCGCGATCTCGTCGGCTTCCTCGTCGAGGAAATCGATGCGGAAGTGCCGCGCGCCGAGCTCGAGCATCCGACCGACGAACTCGGCGCCGGTTTGGGCGCGGGAGTTGAAGACGGTGTTGCGGCAGCCGGCGGCGGCTTTCACCGGATGCTCGGCACCGAGGTGGTCGCGGATGCGCAGGTCGACCTTCTCGCAGGGTCGGCCGCAGTCGTGGTAGTCCTTGCCGGTGGTGAGGAACGCGCAGAACACGCAGTGCTCCATGTGAAACATGGGCATGTGCTGGT
>JAEXPL010000276.1 GCA_023446865.1 Verrucomicrobiota bacterium
CCTCTATCCCTCCTCGTCACCATTGTGATCCCTCTACAAGGCGACCCGGCCGGTCGCATACGGCTGATCTGCCGTTGGTCGAAACGCCCCGGGCCTACATCGCCGGCGCTGGGCACATTCCCGCGCAAGTCCTTGGTGACGCACGGAAATCGGATCACTGCGCGATAGCTCGAATCTTCACCAATCGTACTACCTGAAGTGTTGCCCGCCGCCTTCGCCCAACCGATGCTGCCTGCGGATGCAGAACG
This sequence comes from Verrucomicrobiota bacterium, assembly GCA_023446865.1. Lineage (GTDB taxonomy): Bacteria > Verrucomicrobiota > Verrucomicrobiia > Opitutales > Opitutaceae > CAJCBL01. The sequence goes on from JAEXPL010000276.1 coordinate 249, forward strand.
GCCCCCAAGCGCGATGGCTCCCAAATGGCGCGATGGCGTTTCAGCAAATGCTCGCGGCGATAAACTCCGCAACCCAGTCCGTTCGCCTCGAAACCTACATCTTTGCCCAAGGAACCCCCGGCGACTCCTTCCGCAACACCCTTGCCGCCGCCGCCGCCAGAGGACTCCTCGTTCAAGTCCTCGTCGATGGCTTTGGTTCCCGGGCCCTCCCGGAGGGCTATTGGAATCCAGTACGCGCGGCGGGAGGCGATGTGCGAGTCTTCAATCCGCTCTCGCTTCGGCGATTGGCCATCCGCGACCACCGGAAACTCCTGCTCCTGGACGATAACGTCGCCTTCGTCGGCGGTTTCAATATCGCGTCCGAGTACGACGGTGACGGAGTAGCACACGGTTGGTGCGATTTCGGACTCGAGTTGCGTGGCGCGGCGGCGATGGGGTTAGGCGCATCTTTTGATGTGTTGTTTCGCCACCACCAGTTTCGGCATCCTAAACTTGGACGCTGGCGGCGCACGCCGTTGCGGTTGGCATTGCTTGCGCACGCACCGGAACTCGTGCTCGCCACCGGCCCCGGATTGGGGCGCAACGTCTTTCATCGTCGTTTGCTCCACGATCTTGGCCGAGCACAAGACGTCGAAATTGTCTCCGCCTATTTTGTGCCTGGCTATCGGTTACGCCGCGCGTTGCGGATGGTGGTGAAGCGCGGTGGGACGGTTCGCCTCCTGCTCGCTGGACGCACCGATGTTCCCCTGGCGCAGAGAGCGGCGCGAGCGTTCTATGGCGGCCTGTTGCGTGCCGGCGTGCAGATCGACGAATACCAGCCGCAGGTGCTCCACGCCAAGCTGGCGATCGTGGACGATGCGGTGTTCGTCGGTTCGTCGAATCTCGACGCGCGGTCTCTAGGAATCAACTACGAGGTGATGGTGCGCATCGAGAACTCCTCTCTCGCCGCCGAAGGCCGCGCGCTGATCGTTGCTGCGTGTCAGCATGCAACCCCAGTGCGCCGCCGCTCGCGCTCGTTGTTGCAGCGCCTGCGCGAGTCGTGGGCGCGTTTCCTTCTCACCCGCGTCGACCCCTGGCTCGCCCGCCGGCAACTGCGACGGCTAGTGTGAGGAGTGCTGAGATGGCAAGGATTCCCGGTAGAGGATCCCGATGCAAGACGCAGGGAACCATTCTCTTCCGTGTGATCTAGTGTAGTGTCCCAGAAATAAGTGGTCATTTGAACGCGGTCCGGTGTTTGGCCGGCTGAACCGGGACCTTCGCGTGGGAAGTGCGTCGCTTGCGAGCTCGTCCGGGCGCTGGCCGTCCGGCTGGGAGTTGCTCAAACCGCTCTCGGCACCGAGCCACCTTCTTGAGGATGCGATCAAGGCTGGCGGTCCAGGTGAAGGGTTTGGGGTTGGCATTCCATGCGGCGAGGAACGCATCGATGGCTTCCTGGAGGTCGCGCACGCTATGGAATGATCCGCGCCGCACTGCTTTTTGTGTCAGCTCGGCGAACCAGCGTTCGATCAGATTGAGCCAGCTTGAACTGGTGGGAATGAAGTGCAGGACGAACCGAGGGTGTCCTGCCAGCCAGCGTTTCACCCGTGGGGGTTTGTGGGTGGCGTAGTTGTCGATGATCAGATGCAGGGCGAGCTCACCGGGGAATTGGGCGTCCAAATGCTGGAGGAACTTCAAAAACTCCTGATGCCGGTGCCGGGGGTAGTATTGGCCGAGTACGCGTCCTTCGACGACTTGCAGCGCGGCAAAAAGAGTGGTCGTCCCATGCCGGCAGTAGTCATGGGTGAAAGTGCCACAGCGTCCGGGTTTGAGCGGCAGACCGGGCTGTGTGCGCTCCAGCGCGTGGATCTGACTCTTCTCATCGACGCACAGCACCACGGCGTTTTGCGGTGGTGTCAGATAGACGCCGACCACGTCGGTGAGCTTCTCCAGAAACCGTGGGTCGCGTGAAAGTTTGAAGCTCCTGGTCAGATGCGGCTTGATCTGATGATCCTGCCAGACCCGGTGAATCGTGCTTTTGCTGACGCCGTGAGCCTGCGCCAAGGAGCGCGTGCTCCAATGTGTCGCCCCTCCGATATGTATTGATGCTCTACGAGCCGGCGGTGCTCCTCATTGTGGGCCCAACCGGGGTAGGAAAAACAACCGTGATCGCCTATCTGCGCCGTATGCTGGCGCAGCGGCTCGAAGCCGTGATGAGCAAAAATCCCTCGCTTCTTGCGACTGTGCTCGCGGAGGCGACCTATCTCCCAGGGCGCGGATTCGACTGGAAGTCCTTGTTCGAGGATCTTCTGCACGACGGAGGCGAAGTCCTGGTCGATCGCAAAATCGACAAGGCCTGGATTGCGGGCAGTGGTTCGTTGCAGGCCCTTTCTCGCGCGGCAAACAACATGTTGCTCCATCATCAGCCGGCGCTGGCTGTGATCGACGAGGGAGGGGGACTGGTGGAGGCGGGCACGATCGATGTCCTGAAGCACAATATCGGGTACCTGAAATCCCTCGGCAATCGGTCGCGTACCCACATTGCAATCTTTGGCGACTACAGTCTGGCGCGGTTGGCCGAGTTCTCGGGCCAACTTAACCGGCGGTGCCACACGGTCCATTTTCCGCCGTACGGCGTGGAGCAGCTCTCTATTTTCGAGCAGATCGTCGCCAGCTTCGAGCGGCGGTATGTTACGAAAGGGGTTCCGGCGTCCCTTTGCGGCTCGACCCCGCTACTTTTCGAAGGGAGTTGTGGTTGTGTGGGCCTGCTCCACCGCTGGGTGGAGGTTACTGAAATCGAGGCTGCCGCGGCCAAGCGTCCACTCGATGCGGAGATGCTGATGCGGACAGCACCGCCGCAAGGGGCGGTTGACCGCTGGAAGACCGAAATCGCACAGGGGCAAGCTGCGATGGCGCGGTATTTCGGAGGGGAAAAGCTGTGACTCATTCAGCACTCACTGAAGGGACAAAGGCGTCGCCCGTGTCAGAGTATTTCGCGCCGGATGGAACCTTTCCCGACGTCGACCTTGAACCGGTTGCCATTCCGGAACGCAGTACTCTGGTCAGCTTGCCTCCGCTAGGCGGGGACTTTGGACGGGAATCCTTGTGGAGTTATCTCCATCGCGTGGCCGACGCGCATACGGTCCGGCTACTCGACTTGGTCAAGGAATTGGTGCTACAACGTATCCCAGGTCGAGAAAAGACACGGAAATGCGGGGGATTTGATCTGCGTATGGTCGTGTTGCCTTTGCTTGGTCCCGCGATCGCGAAGGCTGTAGAGGCACTGACGTTTCAACCAAGCCTTGTTCGGCACACACTTGGGCCCATTGCGTCGCTCCATGGTCTTGTGATCGCAGCAAAGGACAATCGGAGCTGGTGCCCCGATTGTTTGGCCCAGGACGAGATCCCGTTTGAGCGGCTCGCCTGGGCGATCAAGGGGCTCGACGTTTGCGTTGAGCACAAGACGCGACTTGTCGATCGGTGTCCGGTCTGTGGTGCGGTTCAGAGCTACCAGAATGCGACCCGTGATTTGCGCACTTGCTGGTCGTGCGGAGCGAGCCGCACTGCAGCTCAGATGCCCGTTCGGCCTGATGCGATTTCGGAGTTCGAACTTTGGTCGGCTGAACAGATCAGTCGCCTGTTTGCGGTCGTTGCGGACGTCGCCCTTGAGCGGGCAAGCCCCAAGCTTTGGCCCCGGAACGTGCAAACGATTGCAGCCATTCCCGAGATCGGAGGGATCACGTGCCTTGGTAAGATTCTGAAAGCTAGTCGCACGTCTGCCTGGTCGTGGGCTAACGATGGGATCGGGGCGACACTGCCCTATGCACTTCGACTAGCATGGGTAGCAGGGGTCGATCTACACCGGCTCTTCACCACTGAATTCGTGGCCGAAGATCTTCATTTTCGGCCTTTGCCTGAAGCGGGCGCGAGTCCTCAACGCCGGCACCGTCGGCCTGCCGTGCCCGCAGACACACCCGAGTTGTACCTCGCAACGTTACGTTGTGCAGGAACCATCCCATTCGGTGTGCCAACTGTTGCGCAGCTTGAACGGGAATCTGGGGTTCACTGTAAGCACCCGGTTTTTCGCGAAGCGGCGTTTCTGAGGCTGATCCGTTCTGCCCGGGAACGCGCGGCGAAGTTCCAGCGCAAGGAGCGCGTTTGGCGAGATGTCTGTGACATCCACCAAGCCGCTCTTGCGGTCGTGGCCGAAAGCAAACGCCCCACGGCGAGAAATGTCGGTAGCCGGATGCGCACACCGGCGACGTTGGTTGGCCTTCGGGCACGGCGATACTTGGCTTGGTTCAGGCGACGGTGGAAAGCGCAGGAGCCCGGTGCGCTCCTCCCCAAGAAAGTCCCGATGGATGTGCGGGCGTTCTGGGCGATGCAGGAGCGTCAACGGTCCTGTGAAAACAAAAACGAGGCGGCCAAATAGGCCGCCTCGTTTTGCTTTCGGCGCTGGCGCCGACCGCCGGCCCGCTTTCTTGCCCTAATTCCTTGGCATTACCTTCTGCCTCCTTCCGGCGGAGCCGGGTGGAAGATTAAAGTTAGCTTCGGAATTTGCCCCTAATTCGTTAGCAGAGTGCTAACGAATTGGGTGTAAGGACAATCGCGGAACCGGCGTTTTGGACGATTGGTGGAGCCAGCCGGGTTCGAACCGGCGACCCCCTGCTTGCAAAGCAGGTGCTCTTCCAACTGAGCTATGACCCCAAAATGGAAATTGGTGGAGGTGGCGGGATTTGAACCCGCGTCCCCCTGACCTTCGCACGACGCCTCTACACGTTTAGCCCGAGTTTAATCTCGCCGTCGCGACGCTCCCGGACGGGCAAAACGACGGCCAGCCGCTGGTGCGAAGTACGCCACGAGGGCCATTGACGCCCCCTCGTGCTATGCCTGCTGTCGTCGCATCATCCGGCTAGCAGGTGTCGCCGGTGACGCGTGGTTGCTTTAATTAAGCAGCCAGGGGCATTTCTTCGTAGGTGCCACTTAGTTTTTTGGCGGTGGATTAACGAG
>JAEXPL010000349.1 GCA_023446865.1 Verrucomicrobiota bacterium
GGTCCCCGCACCCGGTCCCCCCGGCCGGCGGGCGAGACCGGGGGGCGCCGCCGCCAGGACTCGACCCCAAGGCGGCGGCGCAGGCGCGGCAGCACCCCTTTTCCCCGCAGGTCGACGACCGCCTCGAAATGGTAGGGCACGCGGTGGATCATGCTCTCGTCACGGGCGGCGAGCACCTTGTCGTACCAGGCGCCCTGGATGGTGACGTCGTGGCCGGCCTCGACGAGGGCGCGCGCCTCGCGTTGGGCACGGGTGGCGATGCAGAGGTGCGAACCGATAAGGATTCGGATGCGGGCCATGGCGGGACAGGTGGCGGAACTCGGCGGATTCGAGAACGGGGCCGTGGCGGCGGCGAGCCCGAAGTGGTTGCGCGGGCACGGCGGCCCGCCCGGGTGCGGCGAGGTTTACGGGCTGCTTACGACGGTGAGGGAACGGCGCTCAGGCGCAGATCGACTGGCGGATCTCGGCGGCCTTGGCCGGGGAGAGCAGGCGGGCGATCATCGCGTAGCCAAGGTCCAACGCCGTGCCGGCACCGCGCGAGGTGAGCAGCAGCCCGTCCTCGACGACACGCTGGTCGTGGAGGATGTGCGGCAGTTCGTTGGCGGTGGCGGGGAAGGCGGTGTAGCGGCGGCCGGCGAGCAGGCCGGCGTCGTGCAGCACGAGCGGGGCGGCGCAGATGGCGGCGACAAGGCGGCCGGCGGCGACCTGCTTCTGCACCAGCGGCACGAGGCGCGGGTCGGACCGGAGGTGTTTCACCCCGGGCCCGCCGGGCAGGAAGACGAGGTCGTACTCCTGCTGCGCGGCCACCGCGAGAGTGGTCTCGGCGAGCACGGCGATGTTGCAGCGGCCGAGGACGGTCGGCTCCGGCCCGAGCGAGGCGAGCACGACCCGGACGCCGGCGCGGCGGAGCAAATCGACGGGAGCGAGGGCTTCGATCTCCTCGAAGCCGGGCATGAGGATGACGAGGACCGAAGGCGCGGAGCTCATGCGCGGCACCGTAAAGAGCTTGGCCGGAGCGGCAACGGTGATTGTTGTCCCGGATCATGAGCAAAACAACCGCGGTGCGGTCGGTGCTGGTGCTGGGGGCGGGGTATGTGGGTGGGGCGTTTGTGGGCGAGGCGCTGGCGCGCGGGCTGCGGGTGGCGGCGCTCACGCGCAATTCGACCAAGGCGGCGGAACTCCGGGAGGCCGGCTGTCACCAAGTGGTGGAGGCGGATCTGGTCGGGTCCTCGTGGCATACCGAATTGGCGGGGCCGTTCGACCGGGTGCTCGACTGCGTGAGCGCGGGCGGCGGCGGGGCGGCGGGTTACCGGCACAGCTATGTCGAGGGCATGCGCTCGATCGGTGTCTGGCTGCGCGGCCAACCGGGCGGTGGCACCATCGTGTACACGAGCAGCACGGGCGTCTACCCGCAGGGCGACGGCGCGCGGGTGACCGAGGAAGCCTCGACGGAAGGCGCCGGCGAAACCGGCGCATTGCTGCGCGAGGCCGAGGTCGAGCTGGCGCGCGGTGCGGCGACGGCCGGCTGGCGGTGGTTCGTGCTGCGGTTGGCGGGAATCTATGGGCCGGGGCGGACGGGGATGCTCGACGCGATGCGGGCCGGGGCCGCGGTGCTACCCGGAGAACCGGGGCACCGGATGAACCTTGTCCACCGCGACGACGCGTGCGGCGCGGCGTGGGCGTGCTTCGCGGCGCCGACGGTGGTGCGCGACGAGATCTTCAATGTGAGCGACAACGCCCCGGCGCCACGCGCCGAGGTCGCGGCCTGGCTGGCGGCGCGGCTCGGGCGTGCGTGCCCGGAGTTTGGAGTCACCGGCGGCGCCGCACCCGCGACGGGGGCGAATCCCTTCGGCGGGCGGCGCCGGGCGCCCGACCGCACGATCGTCGCAGAGAAGATCCGGCGCGTACTCGGTTGGGCGCCGCGTTTCGCGGACTTCCGGGCCGGGTACGAGGAGATGATCGGTGGACGATAGACCGTAGTCGGTGGACGGTAGACTGTGGGCGGTGAGCGGTAGGCCTTCGGCGCTGGGTTTACGGACGGCGCGGAGCGCCGTCCCTACCTCGGCCGGTTGGGCGAGAGTCGAGAGGGGGCGACCGGGGGAATGTCGGGACAGAATGAATCCGGCGGCTTGAATCCGGTGCGGGCGCGGTCGTTGAGGGAGGCATGGAAGAGCCTTTCATCGTCCGCCGCGCCGGTCCGCGCGATCTCCCGGAGGTCGCCCGGCTGGTCGTTTCGTTTCGCGACGCCTCGCGCAAGGAGCGTCCGACCCGCGGTGAGATCGAGCGGCGGCTGGAGCGGCTGCTGGCCGACCCGGGGGTGACGATCGGCCTCGCGCTGGCCGGGCCGGTGGCGCTGGGCTACGCGTTGCAGCGGCGGCACTACTCGCTCTGGGTCCAGGGCGGCGAGGCGGTGCTGGAGGATCTCTTTGTCGCGGCGGCCGCGCGCGGGCGGGGCGTGGGCCGGAAGTTGGTGGAGCATGCCATCGACGCGGCGTGCGGGGCGGGCTGCCAGGCGTTGTCGCTCGACACGAACGAGCGCAACACCGCGGCGAACGCGCTGTATGGTTCGCTCGGGTTCACGTGCGAACGGGCGCGCTGGGACGGCGGTCGGCAGGTACGCCACGATCTGCAGCTGGCCGTCGAACAGCCGGTGGAGGCCGGCATCCACTGGGGCCCGTGGATGGTGAAGTGGTGAGCGGGGCGGGTGGGCGGCGCCCAGTTTTCCGTTGCCTCGCCGCGGGACGGGCCGGAGCCTCGCGCCTCAAAACCCAAACCCATTTCGTACCATGGCTGGACTCGGCAAAATGTTGAAACAGGCGGCGAAGATGCAGAAGCAGATCGAAGTGCTTCAGCAGGAACTCGAGAAGAA
>JAEXPL010000461.1 GCA_023446865.1 Verrucomicrobiota bacterium
CCGAAGAGCAGGAGCTTGGGTTCGGCGAGGAGGGGCTTGAAGTCGGTCATCGAGCCGATGCCGACGAAGATGAGCAGCGGGAAGAGTTCGTTGTCGATGCCCATGTTGTACATCGAACGGAGCACGCCGCCGTCGTCCATGACCTCGCTGAGCGGCAGGTTGACGAGGAAACAGCCGAAGGCGATGGGCAGGAGGAGGAGGGGTTCCACATCCTTGGCGATGGCGAGGTAGAACATCACACCCGCGATCGCGAGCATGACGAGGTTGGCCCCTTCGAGGTGGGAGAATCCGGTGATCAGGGCACTGAGGCCGGAGAGAACGGTATCGATCATGGCGGTTACTCCTGGTTGTCGTTGTCGGCGGAGGGCGGGAACATCGAGGTGAGGCCGCGGATGAGTGCGGCGACGAGGAACAGGGTGAGCAGTGTCCCGCCCATGCCGACGAGGAGCATGGTCAGGCCGAAGGTGATGTTGTCCATGAGGGTAAGGGGTAGGTTGAGGGGACTGGGTTACTTCTTCTCGGGAAAGTCGGGGTGGGCGTCCTTCTCATACCAGATCGACATCACGATCGAGACCAGGAGCACGAGGCCGATGACGAGAAGGGAGGCGGAGGTGTGGACCTTGAACCAGTGCTCGGTGCCCTCGAGCTTCTCGCCGATGGCGTGGGCGCCGAGAAGCATGAGGCCCTTGCCGATGCCGGGGACGATCATCTTCCCGCCAATGAAGAAGAGGATGATACTCACGCCGTGCTTGAGGAAGCGGAACATGCCCATGATGCCGCGGATGGCGAAGAACAGGGAGTTGAGGCCGAGTACGGCGAAGATGTTCGAGGTGAGGACGACGAACGGATCCTGACTGATGCCCATGATCGCGGGGATCGAGTCGACGGCGAAGAGCACGTCGGTCGAGCCGATGACAACGAAGACGAGGAAGAACGGGGTGATGAAGAGTTTTCCCTCGTAGCGGGCGAAGAGACGTTTGTTCTCCTGCGGGTCGTTGTGGACGGGGAGCAGCTTCGCGGCCGCGCGGTAGAGCAGGTTCTTCTCGGGCTGGACCTGATCGTCCTCCTCGGTGGCGATCATCTTCCACGCGGTCCAGACGAGCAGCGCGCCGAAGAAGTAGAGCAGCCACGAGAACTTGGTGACAAGGGCGATGCCGAAGACGATGAAGACGATGCGCAGGACGATCGAAAGGTAGATGCCGAGCTTGATGAGCTTCGGCTGCGCGACCTCCTTCACTCCCATCAGCGAGAAGATGAGGATGAAGACGAAGAGATTGTCCACCGAGAGCGAGTATTCGGTGAGGTATCCGGAGATATACTCCATGAAGACCGTCTTGCCGTGGGGGTGCAGCAGGTAGATCGCGATGGAGAAGGCGAGGGCGATGGAGACCCAGAGGGCGGTCCAGCGGAGGGCGGACTTGACGCCGATGGTCGTCTTGCGGTGGGTGACCACGAAATAGTCGACCGCGGAGACGAGCACGAACGTGGACCAGAAGATGATCCACAGCAGTTTGGTTGAATCCATGGGGTAAGATGGAAGCGGACGGGGTTAACGGACTTTGCGAGTACTGAAAATTAGGCGACGTCCTTCCTGGGACCAGGTCTGGCCCTGGGCTTCGGTGCTGATCGAGACGATCCGGTGATCCGTGCCGACGGCGTCGAAGACGGCGGCGCTGATCACCGCCAGCACCTCGGGCGCGATCTCTGCCTGTGTACGGGTGGGGGCGCCCGGGCTCCTCCTGGGGCGAAGGGAGGAATGGAGCGCATCGACCCTGCGGTGGAGATCGGCCAGCGACTTGATCGCGAGCACCAGTGCGATGCCCAGGATGATCAGCAGTGCGGTTTGGATGGAAATCGGCTGTGCGGCGGGCTCGGCGGCAGCGATCGCGAGGGGGGCGGGAATGATCAATACGGGCATGTTCGACGGGGTAGGGTTTGACGGTCTCTCGTATACGCCGGCAGGATTCTGCGGCTTCGGTGCTCGGAGCCGAGCAATAAAAAAGGCGAGGCGGCAGAAGCCGTCCTCGCCCAGATCGGAGTTCTCGGCTTACCCGAGGCGGACCATGACGGCGCCTTCCTCGACGGCGTCGCCGGCCTTGACGAGCACCTCGGTCACTTTGCCCGCGTTGGGGGCGTAAATGTAGGTATTCATCTTCATCGCCTCGATGGTGACGAGCGCCTGTTCGGCGGTCACGGTGTCGCCGACGGCGACTTGGACGGCGACGACCTTGCCGGCGAGCGGGCAGGTGACGACGCCGGGGCCGGACGGGGCCGCGGCCTTCGGGGCCGGGGCGGCGGGAGCGACGACCGGAGCGGAGACGGGCGCGCTGGCGACGGACGCTGCCGCGACGGGCGCGGAGGAGTCGAGCGTTTCAACAAGGACTTCGTAGGCTTTGCCTTCGACGGTGATACGGAGCTTTTTCATTCGAGAAGTGGGTTGGTGGAGGAATTAGCGGACTTTGCGGGTAGCGTAGATGGCGCGGCGGCCTTCGGCGGCCCAGGTCTGAGCGTCGTCGTCGGTCGAGATGGCGACGACACGGGAGTTGCGGCCGAGGGTCGCATGCACAGCGGCACTGAGCACCGCGACCAATTCGGGCGACAGGGCGGTGGCAGGAGCCGGGCGGAGGGCGGCCGGGGCAGGCGTCGCAGGTGCGGCGCTCGCGCCCACGTCGCCGTAGGCGGCCATCAAGTTGCGGCGGGACTCAAGCAGCAGCCAGAGGATGCCGACGGCGAGGAAGGCGATCAGAAGCACGTTCTTGATCGTCTCCATCGAGCCGGCGTCCTGGGTGGCGGCGATCGCGGCGCCGGAGGCGAGGAAGAGGCGCGAGATCATAGCGGCATGTTACCGTGCTTCTTCGGCGGGCGGGTCTCGCGCTTGGAGAGCGAGTTGCGCAGGGCCATGGCGAGGATGCCGCGGGTCTGGGCGGGGCTGATCACGTCGGTGACGAGACCGGCTCCGGCAGCCTGATACGGCGAGGCGAACTTCTCGCGATAATCGGCGACGAGCTCGGCTTCCTTGGCCTTCGGGTCGGCCGCGGAGGTGATCTCCTTCTTGAAGAGGATCTTCGCGGCGCCCTCGGCGCCCATGACGGCGATCTCGGCGGTCGGCCACGCGTACACGGCATCGGCACCGAGGTCGCGGCAACACATGGCGATGTAGGCGCCGCCGTAGGCCTTGCGCATGACGATGGTGACCTTCGGCACGGTGGCGGCGGAGTAGGCGAAGAGCATCTTCGCGCCGTGGCGGATGATGCCGCCGCGCTCCTGCTGCAGCCCGGGGAGGAAGCCGCCCGTGTCAACGAGGGTGACGACCGGGATGTTGAAGCAGTTGCAGGTGCGGATGAAGCGGGCGCCCTTGTCGGAGGCGTCGATATCCAAGGTGCCGGCCTTCTGGGTCGACTGGTTGGCGATGATGCCGACCACGATGCCCTGGA
>JAEXPL010000468.1 GCA_023446865.1 Verrucomicrobiota bacterium
GTGGTGCCCGGGCTGCCGGAGGCGCGTCTGCGGCTGGCGGCGGCGCTGGCCGCGGCGGGGCCGGAGGCACTGCCGGAGTGCATCGCCGAGTATCGGCTGGCGGCGCGGTTGGAGCCGCGGGATGCCGAGGCGCAGTTCGGCTTGGCGATGGCGTTGGTGCGGACGCCGGACGGCCTGGATGAAGCGATCGCCGCGTTGCGCCGCACGATCGAGCTGCAGCCTGAGCACGCCGATGCCCATTTCGCGCTGGCGGGGTGTCTGGCCGTTCGGCCCGGAGGAGGGGACGAGGCGTTGGCGGAGTTCCGTAGCGTGCTGCGGTTGCGTCCCGAGCGGGTGGAGGTGCGCAACAGCATCGGCCTGCTCTTTGCGCGGGCCGGACGTTTCGCCGAGGCGATCGCCGAGTACGAAGCGGTGCTGCGCGCCAAACCGGATTTCGCACAGGCCCACAACAATCTGGCGAACGTGCTGGTGCGTCTCGAAGGCCGGACGGCCGAGGCCGTGGAGCACTACCGGGCTGCGCTCGCGCTGGCACCCGAGAACTGGGGAGCGCACTTCAATCTCGGGCTGGTCCTGGCCGGCAACAGGGCGACCAAGACCGAGGCGATCGAGCATTTCGAGACGGCGCTCCGGTTGAATCCGGAGCTGGCCGCGGCGGCGGAGATGATCGAACAGCTCCGGGCGGAGTGAGCGACAGGGGGCGCCCCGGCGTGGTTGCCGAGGCGCGACGCAGTGGGAGGCTATTTCCCGGTGAAGACGGGCGGGCGCTTCTCCTTGAAGGCGCGGATGCCCTCGGCGTAGTCGGCGCTGTCGTAGACCTTGCGGCGGATGGACTGGATCTTCTCGGCGGTCTCGGCGTCGATGAGGGCGCCGCGGGTGAGGAGGCGGAACCTGAATCCGACGAAATTGCAGGACTGTGCAAAAACGGGCAGGGGAGTGAAATCTGTTCATGGGAGCAGGGGTTGCGGAGGGCGGCGGATACGGACAACGGCGGGTGGCACGTGCCGTGCTAAACCGAGGTGGTCACAGGCGCGTGCCCCCGCGGTGCGCCGCTCATCATTCAACTCCTCACACGATACAAACTATGAAGAACTGGCGTAATCCGGGGTTTGGCACGCTGGGCAAGATTGCCCTCGCGCTCCCTTTGATGGCTGCGGGAGCAGCCTATGCGGAGGGCGCGGTGCAGTCCGCAGCCCCGACGGTCGATCCTTCGACGCTGAGTGCGTTGCGAACGGGCCTGGACACGGTCTGGGTCCTGGTCACTGCGATGCTCGTGTTCTGGATGAACGCCGGCTTCGCGCTGGTGGAGTCCGGCCTGTGTCGGGCGAAGAATTGCACCAACATTCTCGCGAAGAACTTCATCGTGTTCGCCGCCTCGACGATCTCGTTCTGGGTGCTTGGTTGGGGCCTGATGTTCGGCGACGGCAATGGCTTCGTTGGTCTCAGCGGCCTGTGGTTCGTATCCGGTGCGGACAACTCTCCGGCACTGGGTGCGGCCTACGCGGCCATGAACCCGTTCTCGACCGCAACCTATGAAGGCGTCTACGGCGCCATCAACTGGACGCCGGTTCCGCTCTGGGCGAAGTTCTTCTTCCAGTTGGTGTTCGCCGGCACGGCCGCGACGATCGTGTCGGGCGCGGTGGCCGAGCGCATCAAGTTCGGCGCCTTCTTGGTCTTCAGCTTCATCTTGGTAGCCTTCATCTACCCGGTGACCGGTCACTGGATCTGGGGCGGCGGCTGGCTCGCCCTCGCCAACTTCCGCGACTTCGCGGGTTCGACCGTGGTTCACTCGGTCGGTGGCTGGGCTGCTCTCGCTGGCGTGATCGTCCTCGGCCCCCGCCTCGGCAAGTATGGCAAGGATGGCAAGGTGCATCCGATTCCCGGTCACAGCATGACTTCCGCCGCGCTTGGCGTGCTCATCCTCTGGCTCGGCTGGTTCGGGTTCAACCCCGGCTCCACGATGTCGGCCGGCGACGGCAAGGCCATCGCCCACGTGCTTGTGACGACCAACACCGCCGCTGCGGTGGCCTCGATCACCTCGCTGCTCACCGCGTGGGCCCTGCTCAAGAAGCCGGACCTCTCGATGATCCTTAACGGCTGCTTGGCGGGTCTCGTCGCTGTCACCGCGCCCTGTGCGTTCGTGACGGTTGGTTCCTCGGCCATCATCGGCGCCATCGCCGGTGTGCTCGTGGTCTTCGCGGTCATCTTCTTCGACAAGCTCAAGCTCGACGACCCGGTCGGCGCGCTCGCGGTGCACCTCTGCAACGGTGTCTTCGGCTCGCTCTGTGTTGGGCTCTTCTACGACTACGATATCGCCTCGTCCATCGCCGCGCTCCCGCCGGTCGACGCTGCTGGCGCGGTCATTACCGCCGAGAATTGGGGCCGCATGGCGCAAACACTGGTGCAGCTCAAGGGCATCGTGAGCGTGGGCGCCGTGGTCTTCGTCCTCTCCCTGGTGATCTGGTACGTGATCAAGATGGTCTTCGGCGGCATCCGTGTGACCGCCGAGGAGGAGACCGAGGGTCTCGATATCGGCGAGCACGGCAACGAAGCCTATCCGGACTTCCAGGCCGCGCACAAGTGATCCACTCGCCGGGGCGTCGCGGCCATGCGCTCCACAGGGCCCGACCGTACCGTCCCGGCACTTCCACCCAAATCAATCCAGACTCTCATTCCGATGAAACTCATCATCACCATCATCAAGCCCTTCAAACTCGAGGAGGTTAAGGACGCCCTGACCGAGATCGGGGTCGAAGGCATGACGGTCACCGAGGTCAAGGGTTTCGGTCGCCAGAAAGGCCACACCGAGATCTACCGCGGCAGCGAGTACACCGTGGACTTCCTGCCCAAGGTGAAACTCGAGATTGCGGTGTCCGACGCCATCGCCCCGAAAGTGGTCGAGACCGTCGTGAAGGCCGCGAAAACCGGCAAGATCGGGGACGGCAAGATCTTCGTTCTTCCGCTCGACGAGGTCGTCCGTATCCGCACCGACGAGCGCGGCGATGTCGCGATCTGATCCTGTAACGGAACCTTCGTCTGCGCTTTGCTGAGCGCAGACGATCTGAGCAAGTCGGCCGGCGCACCTCCTAGAGG
>JAEXPL010000055.1 GCA_023446865.1 Verrucomicrobiota bacterium
GTGATCGTCCGCCCGTCCCGAGCGCGCTTCCCCTCCGTCTTCACCACCTCCGCAGTGATCGTTGTCATCATCACAGCTTACCAGCTGCCCGCTCAATCGACTACGAGGTCGCCGGTCGGACGCTTACTGTGAGGCTAGACCTCGCCTCGGCGGGCCGCTCGCACGGCTGCCTCGCCAAGAGCTTCGGGCGACGCCTTGAACAAGGCATCCAAACCTCGTTTCGCCTTCGGTGTGTTCATCCTGGCGACGAGCGTATCGAACAGATTCACGAGCTGACGGCTCTTCGCGGCAGGCTGCGCGGACTTCTTTGAGTGAGCTCGGTGCATTGAAAGCGGTGCCAGGCTGGGACTACCCATTCCGAGCGGACAAGCGGCAGCCGGCCAGGGTTGAGATCGGCTAATTGCCTGAGGTTTGCAAGTTCCCCAATCCCCGGCTTGCAGCGACTCGGCGTGACCGCACTCGCGAAAGGCAAACCGGGAGAATCGGCGCACTCTGCCCGTCATTCCCGCGCCCCCATTTGTCCAGGCCTTGTGACCGAAAACCTGGCACCATGACCGACCAGAATGTCACGCCGGCGTCGCGGCTCCCGTCTGGGTCAAGTTGGAGGGGGGGCTCGCGAGCAGTTTGCCGGTTTGGGCGCGGTGAAGAGCCAGGAGCGCTCCGGCACGGATGCTCAGAACTAACTTGGTGCCGGGTCGATGGTGTCGGCGCCGATAGACCGGGCGTCCGCAAGATCGGCAAAATAATCGGCAAGGTTTCGAGGGGCTTGGGCCGGTCGCCAGCGGCAAGACGTTGGCTATCAGAACTCGAGGTGCCGCGCCGGGTCGCAAGAAGATCGGCGAAATCGGTGCCGAAAGATGCCTCCAAGGCCGCATGCCTCCCAGCGGCAGCCTTGGAGTCGGGTCATCGAGGAACTGGTGCGCTGTGGCGGTCGTCGCTGCCAATTCCACCTTGGCTCCGGGGCCGCGTTGTTTCGTCCCGCCAGTGCGTGGTTTCCGATAGAAACCGTCACTGCCCCAAGTCGTTCGGGCCGGGGTTGTAACATCCGTTTTGGCCCGTCTCGGCTGTCCGCCCCCGCTGCGAGCGCCGCCGGGCGGATCACCGCCGTCCCCACCGCCCCGCACACGCCGCCGCCCGCCGTTATCTTGAGGCATGTCGGCACGAACCGGATTGTCAGAGCTCGAAGAGGAACGGCTGCGGGCGGTCCTGCAGGACCTGCCCCGGCGGGACGCGGCACTCATCCTGTGCGGGCTGCACTTCGGCCTGCGCATCCATGAGCTGCTTTCCCTGGGCGTGGGTCAGGTCTGGGATGGCATCGCGGTGCAGGCGCAGTTCGCGATTGCCCGCCGCAGGCTCAAGGGTGGGGCGGGCCCGCGGCGCCGCGCGGTGCGGTCCCGGGTCCTGCCGATCCATCCGATCGCCGCCGAGGCGATTCACGCCTACCTCGATGAGCGCGGGCGGCTGGGCCCGATCGCTCCTGATGCGCCGTTGTTCCTGAGCCGGGAGCGGGGGCGGGCCCTTTCTCCCTGCCAAGCGGGCCGGATCGTCGTCGGCGCAATCGAGCGGGCCGGCCTGGCCGGCCGCGGCGTCTGGGGCACGCACAGCCTGAGAAAGGCGTTCGCCCGGCGCATCTACGAGCACTCGGGCCACGACCTGGACCTGACCCGCGCCGCCCTCGGCCACCGGTACGTCGCGACCACCCAGTCCTATCTTGGGACATCGGAGGAGGCGGCGGCGCAGGCGATCCTGGGCCTGGGGCCGACCTCACATTCCAAACACCAAGTCATCGCAGCCTAAATTCGAGCCACTCTATGAGCACAGACCCGCGACCCAAGAACCCGGCCGACGAGTTTCCCTCGGCGATCCGGATCGCCTTCGACCTGGACGGTCTCAAACCCCAGCCCGACGAGCCCGACGGCCTCGGAGGCATGCATCCGCAGTTCTTTCTGCGACGCGATTTCGAGATCGAGCTCGGTTTCGAATCGATCCTGCCCGAACCGATTGCACGGCCCACGCTGCTTGAACTGATGCACGCCGGCGCCCGTGGAGCGCCCTTGTTGCTCCGGCGTTGGGCCAAGGATTGGTGGACGCGACGCCCCCAGCCCAACCTCTACCTGCTCGGAGGTTTCTTCCCCGCCTGTCCGACCAGTGCAATCAATGCGCTTCCGGTCGTCTCGGATGGGAGATACTGCATTCATCCGCCGAGCGACGGGCTGTTCTCCGAACTGACACTGCGGATTGCGATGACGCTTCCTCCCGGAAGGGAATTCCTCGTCTTTCCGGGCCGCCGCCTTACCCCGCGGGACTACAAGACCCTTCCGACCTACATGGTGGTCCATTGTCCCGTGACCGGCGCCGCGGAGATCATGCGGTGTTATGATGCCGTCAAGAAGGTGCTGGAAGCCAACGGCTACCTGGATCGAGGGCGAGACACTGTATCGGAAGACTAGAACGATGTTTGGCCCTGACCAGCGAGGCGGATCGCGGTGGGGGCGCACGACGGAGGGGGCTGTTACCTTGAGCCCGATGATCCCCAAGCCGCTCCTCTACGCCGTCGGTGATGTCCACGGGTGTTGCCAATCACTCCAGCGACTATGGCGGAAGATCCGCGCGGACGCTCGCGCCCGACTCGGTAGGGGCCAGAAAGCAAAGGTCGTTTTCCTGGGGGACTACATCGACCGGGGGCCCGACTCGGCCCGGGTGCTCGGATGGTGCGTGCGACTCCAACAGAAACCTCCGCCGTGGTGCGAGCCGGTGTTCTTGATGGGAAACCATGAACTCATGCTCCTGCGTTTTCTCACCGAACCGGATCTTGCTTCGCTCGCCCTGTGGTTGATCAACGGCGGTGGCGTGACACTCAAGTCGTTCGGCATCGCCGAAAGCACCCCCGCGGCGGTTGGCCGGTCCCTTGCCGACACTCTCACCAGACGCGGTCTGCTGACCTTTCTTGCCGGATTGCCCAAGTGCCATCGGGACGGTGACTGGTTCTTCGTCCACGCGGGCACCCGTCCCGGCGTTGCCCTCGAGTGCCAGGACCCCTGGGACCTGCTGCACATCCGCGACGAGTTCCTTGACGCAGTCGCCGATCACGGAGCCCGCGTTGTCCACGGGCATACCCCGACTGAGGACGGCCGTGTCGAATTCCGCAAAAACCGCATCGGCATCGACACCGGCGCGGTCTTTGGCGGCCCGCTTAGTGCCGTGCGAATTTCGGGCGAGGCCCCGCGCGTCCTGCAGGTGCCCGGGCACGACGAAACGCCCGGCACCAACACCACGTGATGGCTCGTTATCTTGGGGCACAACCTATGGACAACACGACCATCTTGATCGCCGTGAAGGCCGCCCTTTCAGACACGCAGCTTCCCTCCCGGTACCGGGAACGCTTGCGCGAACGAATTTCGGAGGCCCTCTTCGACTCGCCGAGCGCGGTCGCCGAATTGATCCGTCGAGTCGAACTCTCCACCGACAGCCTGGCGTGGTATCAGCGTTTGAGCGAGTCGGCCGGGAAGAATTGGCCCGACCAGACGAAGTGGGCGCAGGTGCTCGACGCCATCGAGCAACGGCAGCGGGATCTGGGCGAGCGAACCTCGCTGGAAAAGGAACTGCAGGTTTGCCCACCGTCGGCCGCCAAGTCGCCCGAGGAGCCCCGCAGCAAGCGCCCGATCGTGCTCTCGGCCGTGCAGCAGCAGGTGCTCAACGAGCTGAGCTCGATGGCCGCAGTCTATTTTGATCGGGGGTGGGCCGGATTCGGCATCCAGCCCCGTATCCAGCCGCTGATCGCGGCGCCGAGCGGTTCGGGAAAGAGTTTTCTTGTGCGAACGTTCGCCGAGGCCCAGGGCCTGCCGATGCTGCGTCTCTCCTACGCCGAATGGCTGCCTCGCGGAGCGCGGGCCCGGCAGGACACCGCGACGAGGATCCACGAGTTCCTCCAAGGCCACGAACGCTGTGTGTTGTTCGTCGATGAACTCGACAAGATGCAGGCCTACCCGAGCGACTGGTCGAGCTCGATCCTCACCGAGGTGTTTCTGCTGCTTGATCGCACGCTTTTCCAGGTCGGTTTTTCGTCCGACGCGGCGGTCGACCGATTGGTAGCGCGACGGCTTGCTGAAGGTGTCTTCATGGTGGGGGGCGGCGCGTGGCAGGCTGTATGGAATGACTACGCTAGGCCATTGGGCTTTGGGGCGACGCAAGGGGACGCGGCCAGTGACATCGCGGCCGCGAGGCAGATCCCCGACGAACTGCTACGGCGCTTTGGCGGCACACCCTTGATCCTTCCGCCAGCCACGGCTGCCGACCTCCGGCTGCTGGCTCAGGCTGATGGCCTTGAGCAGATGGCGGCCCGGTTCGGTATGGCGCTGAATTACGATGCAGGCGCCGCGTCGAATCGCGGCATTCGGTGGCTGGAAGACCAGCGGCTGGCCGTGGAGCAGCGACGACTCCGCAGCTTGGCGGTGAACACCACTTCGGAGCCAACCCGCTGACAAGCGAGGGTTCATCCCGCGGTGCCATTATCTTGGTGTGCGGGATGAAAAGGCGGCGTGGGCGAATCCACCATCGGGGCCCACGTCGCACTTCCAGCACACTCGAATCAACCCGCATTGAACCGCATGAATCAGACACCCAGAAATCGCAAGCCGTTGAGTTTCCCCTTCACTGTTCGCCGGGACTTCCCGTACGAGATCGGATACGTGGAGCTTGCGCGTCGGGTTCCGGAGCGCGAATACTACGAGAACATGCGCGGCATGTTGGAGGCCGCCGGCAAGTTCTGTCCTTCCTATGAGGCGATCTGCGAGTCCTATCGCAGCTATACGCCGGGACGTTACGTAGGCTATGCCTACACGATCTTGCCAAACTACTGTGAGGCATTCCCGATCATCACCGACGGGTCCCAAAGCATATCCGTCGAGCATGGCCCACTTTGGAGGGAAATGATCAGGAAGGGTAGTGTCGCGATGGGACGGGAGCCAGACCAGTGGCCAGTGATTCGTCCATTTTCGATTGCGACACCGGCAGCTCGGGAAGTCCGGTCGCGCTTCATCGTGATCCACGACCTGCAAACCGGTGTGGCAGGATTCTACCCGGACAAGGAACGGTTTCACTACCTGCCGCCACCGGCGTAGCTTTCGCTGGAAGGCGGACTCATGAACATCGGCGATATGTGAAGTAAACAGTCATCGGTCAGGATCAGGAGCAGCAGGTCGCGGGGCCGCCTGGCGAGATGGTTGACGAGCACGTTGTACTCGGTTTCGGAGACGGGGGCGGGAACTCATGCCCCGAGGTTAGCGAGGCACCGTTAGGGGTAGTTCGGTGCATCGCGAGTTCGGAGCGGGCGCCCATAGCAAGCCGTTCGGCCGAATATTCCGCTTGCGACCGCTAGTTTGATCGCGACGTTCTTGTCCCGAGGTATCGCCGACCTTCCGGCTCCGCCCGTTTGGGCATGGAAAATTGGTGCGGAATTACAACTACCGCTGGTGCAACCATTGGTCTGCACGGTGGACTAACGGAGCCCGTTCGCCGGAAGCAGTCCAGAAAGGTACTATGCATCATATTTCGAAATTGGAGCTGGAGGCGAAGGCCCTTAAGCTTCGTGCTCAAGCTGCGGACGCAGGACGTCCGTTGTCACACTGCCAGTCGCTCGATGCTGCCGCGAAATCGGCCGGTTTCCGCTCTTGGAACGAAGCGCTGGTCTCGTTTCGGGACGCGCCAGTCAAAGACAAAGTGCCGTCACACGAAGTGCAGGCTGCGGGCGACCAGGCGGAGACGCCCGGTGGTTGGCCGCAGAAACTACCAACATTGAAGAACGGGTACTACAGCATCGCGGATGCGGGGGGGGATGAGTATGAGCTGGACGGCAGCGGGCGGCGCTTGCGCCTCGACCATATTCGCGGCCCCAAAGCGGATCAGGTGGACTTGGCGTTGCTCGGAAAAGCAGAGAAACTGGGCAAGGTGCTCGGCAAAGTGCGGGAGGAGATCTACTACAATTCGAGTGGTGGGGCCCGGGAGTTGCATACGGTCCTGTTCGGCGAGGTGTACTCCTACCGAGGGTTGATCGTGGCAACGACGCTCCATCGGCCTGTGCTGTCGGGATACGACGACACTGAATACGTGGCTGCGTGGGACGCCAAGGACAACTGGATGGAGGGCTTGGCCGCATGGTTACCGGTGCATGGGACGGCCGCTGCACTCGAACTCTTGCTCGAGGACATTCAGAATCGTCGCGGCGGGAATTGAGCCCCCCGGCGACAATTAGACCCCGTCGATGGCGGTATCTAATCGTCGTTGACGAAATTGAGCCGTGGGCCGGTCCGACCCGCGAGTCGGGCCGGCTTGCAGCTTAAGCGGGCTACCCATGCGGTTGCATTGTGGCCGGTCTGTGCGCCGTTAGGATATGCCACCTTACCCAGTCAGTGCCGCTGCCGCCGAGGGACGGAACGTAATCACGTGCTGGTTCGCTGGGGGCCGGCTGGGCGAAATATGCCAAACGGCCGGGTCGGGGGATGCCCCGCCCGGAAACGCTTTCATGAGGAACGCGCGTTCTCCGGGTTGCCCCAAGATCGATGTGGTGGAGCGGCGCAGATTCCAGCCGCCCAGTTGAGCCAGGGGCTCACAGATCGTTCAGATCAGCTGGTGATGGGAAGCGAGAAACTTCACCAACTCCGGCAGGCGCTGTCGCGCCATGGACTCGAGGTAGCCCTCGGCCTCAAGCTTCGGGTTTTTGAGTCGCAAGCGACAGGTCCTCGCGGCCATGCAGACCACATCGGGGCGGAGATTGGTTAAGTGGGACAGGAACTCGTCCGGGTGCTGAGCCTCGATGTCGTACTTCGCCAGCACCTCAACGGGGAAGTCGTCGAGATTGTAGGTCACGATGACGTCGCACCGGCCTCGAATCGCCGCCGCCACGACATGGCGGTCATCCGGGTCCGGGAGTTGAATCGATGGGATCAGATCCTCGAAATCGAACACGAGCGCATCCCGGACACTGCTATCCATGAGTTCGCGCGTGCGCTGCAACTGCGCGGCGGTCAGATCCGGCCGATTCGCGAGGACATTCCTCACCCACTCGTCGTGGATCATCGCTGTCCACTTGGCCCGGAAGAGGTCCGCCACCGCCAGTTGCATCAGCAGATCACGCAACGGGGCTGGGTAGAGTACGCAGGCGTCGTAGAGAGCGGTGTAGCCGGACATGGTGGGATCGTGGCTAACTCAGTAGCCCATCTTCAGCTCTTGGGCTTGGTTGGCCAGTTCATCGAGTGCCCTGCTGCGCTCGTTATCCATGTGTTGCTTGTAGGCCATGAGGTCGGAATAGCGGATACGCCGATGCGTCCCAACCTTGTGGGCGGGGATTTTCTTGTTTGTGATCTGCTCGATGAGGAACGGGCGGGACACATTGAGGATGTCGGCGGCTTCTTGGGTGGTTAGTTCCGCATGGATTGGGATTAGCCTGACGGTGTTCCCCTTGGCCATTTCGGTCAGGAGGTCCACCAGGAGGCGGATGGCGCCCTGCGGCAGGACCGCTGTTTCTGTCTGGCCCTTGGGCTCTTCGACTTGGAAACGGAGGCTGCCTCGCGAAGACAGGAGCGGGGCGAGTGCGCGGCTTGCGGCACGCGCGCTCTCCCGGTCTTCCATGCTGGGCGCGTCTGGGATTCGTGGGGGAGTGGCGAGTTTCATATCGGCAATAACAGTGGCTTCGCTACCAGTTTCTAACCGAAGCAAACGAAACAGGCGAAGCAAACGAAAGCAAGCGGAACCATCCGAATCCCCCCCTTTCTGTCCTGCTCCAGCGCAGCCGACCGACTTAGGTAAACGAGGGGAGATCGGTGGCCATACCACAGCCTCTTGCCGTTGCGCCTGTTGGCGGCAAGTAGCACATGGAATACCTGACCTATGCGAGCGGTCGACCGCAGGCCAAATCGGTGCCGAGGGACGGACGGCGGCAGGGGGCGGTTTTGGTATGGGGCCGACGACTTGGGAGGCGGCCATTGCGCGTATTTCGGCCAGCCGGCCGGGGCGAAGGGCGCCTATCCTGATCTGGCGGTGTTGCCCTCATGCCAGCCGCGGTTTGCGATAGTTTCTATCGCGATGATTTCTATCGCCATAATCTTGCTCGCGCGGACTTCGTGCGGCCGCGCCACCCTCGTGTGTCCTGTGGCTGCTAGAGACCAAACCGCTCCGCGATCTCACGTTTGGTGGCCACGTTGGCGCGCGAGAAACCCATCCGGAGCCCACCCGCGCCCGAATCATCCATTACCGGCAAAAACACTGATTCGTGGGCAAGGTCGGTTCGCCCAGCGACGTGCCGGATGTCATCGGGGCTTCTGTGCTGCTGCGGCCTGCTCGGCTCGGCCGCGCCCGGAAGGAACAAAGGTGTGGAATCGGATGGGCGTCAGCGGGATGGCGGAGGCCCCAAACTTTGCGCAACGGGGCCTCGCCTATCTTGGGGACATGGGCGCACGACCTCTTTCAGAAAATGAATACACGACGGTTGTTGAGTTTCTCGGGGCCGCCGGCCGGCACCGGGACAAGCTGCTCCTGGTCCTGGGCTGTGCGACGGGGTTTCGGATCACCGAGCTCCTATCGCTGAAGTGGGAGCAGGTGTGGGACGGCCAGGCGCCCCGCCATGAGGTCGTGGTCGCCCGGCGCAACTTGAAGGGTGGGGCGGGAGTGTTTGCCCGTTCGCTCAAGTCTCGGCGGGTTCCACTCAATGAACGCGCACGGGCGGCGATCGCGGAGTTTGCCGCGGCGGCGCCGGTGCCGGCGAACTTGCAGCAGTGCGTGTTTGCGACGAGCCGATCGAAGGGTGGGGCGATGGGCCGGTCACGGGCGTTTCGGATCATCGTGCGGGCGGCAGTGGCGTGCGGCATCGAGGCGGAGCGGATTTCGACGCACACGCTCAGGAAGACGTTTGTCGCGCGGGTGTATGCGGCGAGTGGTCACGACTTGATCAAGACTCAGCGGATCGTCGGCCACACGTCACCGCTTACGACGGCAAGATACCTCGAGACCGATCAAGACGAGTTAGACGACTTGGTGCGGAATCTGGCAGCGTGACGGAGGCTGCGTGCAGAATGCGTCCCAAGCCTGGACCTGGTTGTGGCGGTCTTGAAACGTCGGGCTTCACCCTTGCAACGGGAGGATGGTGACGCTTGCCTATTCTTTGGTCGCAAACCCGCAACCCCACACGACCGGTGGAACCCAGCCGCACACCTGAGCAGAACGCCCGCGCGCAGATCGACGCCCAACCGGCCGTCGTTCCTGTGATTGTGTGCGCTTTTCTGGTCTACTCGATGCGTGTCGCACCGCCTATGCGAGGTGCGATGTTCTGTTTCCGATGAACAAGAAGGCGCTTACCGAAACGGACATCCGTTCGAAGTTCATCACCCCGGCCATTGTCGGCGCGGGCTGGGATCTGATGACGCAGATTCGTGAGGAGGCTTATTTCACCGCCGGCCGCGTCATGGTGCGCGGCAAGTCAGTGTCCCGTGGCGAAGCGAAGAAGGCCGACTACCTGCTTTTCGGTCCGCCCAATCGCCCCCTCGCTATAGTCGAGGCCAAGGACAACAACCACTCCGTCGGCGGCGGTATGGCGCAGGCTTTGGAGTACGCCGCGATTCTCGACGTTCCCTTTGTCTACAGTTCCAACGGCGACGCCTTCCTTGAGCACGACCGCACTGCGACCTCCGGCACCGTCGAGCGCGAGCTTCCTCTCGACCAATTCCCCTCGCAGGCGGCGCTCTGGGCGCGGTACCGGGCGGCGCAGGGCTTCACCTCCACGCAAGAGGCGGTCGCCACGCAGGAGTACTTCGACAACGGCTCCGGGCGCGCCCCGCGTTATTACCAGCGCATCGCCATCAACCGAACTGTCGATGCCATCGCCCAAGGGCAGAACCGCATCCTGCTCGTGATGGCCACCGGCACGGGCAAGACCTACACCGCTTTCCAAATCATCTGGCGCCTCTGGAAGGCCGGCGTGAAGAAGCGCATCCTCTTCCTCGTCGACCGCAACATCCTCGCCGACCAGACCAAGACCAACGACTTCAAGCCGTTCGGCAGTGCGATGACGAAGATCACCAACCGCACCGCCGATAAGGCCTACGAGATCTACCTCTCGCTCTACCAGGCAGTCAGCGGCACCGAGGAGGAGCAGAACATCTACAAGCAGTTCTCGCCCGACTTCTTCGACCTGGTCGTCGTCGACGAGTGCCACCGCGGCAGTGCGGCCGACGATGCCGCTTGGCGTCAAATTCTCGAATACTTCGGCTCCGCCACCCAAATCGGCCTCACCGCAACGCCGAAGGAAACCCGCGAGGTATCCAACATCGAGTACTTCGGCGAGCCCATCTACACCTACTCGCTCAAACAGGGCATCGCCGACGGATTCCTCGCTCCGTACAAGGTCGTTCGCATCGGCCTCGACAAAGACCTCGAAGGCTGGCGCCCCGAGAAGGGCAAGACCGACCGGTACGGCCACGAGATCGAGGATCGCGAATACAACGAGACAGACTTCGACAACAACCTCGTCCTCGAGAAACGCACCGCGGCCGTCGCCGCGCGTGTCACCGAGTTCCTCAAGACCACCGACCGCTTCGCCAAGACCATCGTCTTCTGCGAGAACATCGACCACGCCGAGCGCATGCGTCAGGCCCTCGTCAACGCCAACGCCGATCTCGCCGCCGCCAACCCGCGCTACGTCATGCGCATCACCGGCGACAACGACGAGGGCAAGGCCCAGCTCGACAACTTCATCGACCCCGAAGCCACATTCCCGGTCGTCGCCTGCACCTCGCGGCTCATGTCCACCGGCGTTGATGCCCAGACCTGCCGGCTCATCGTACTCGACCGTCGCATCGCCTCGATGACGGAGTTCAAGCAGATCATCGGCCGCGGCACGCGCATCAACGAGGACTACGGGAAGCTCTACTTCACGATCATGGATTTCCGGCGGGCTACCGCGCATTTCGCCGATCCCGATTTCGATGGCGAGCCCGTGCAGGTCTACGCGCCACGCCCGGAAGACCCGGTGAACCCGCCCGACGATGACGACGGCTCCGCTCCGGTCGAGGAGCCTCCGGGCACCATTACGGGCGGTCCCTTCGGCGGCCCGGGCGGCGATGGCGACACCCGTCCGCGCCGCTACTACGTCGACGATGTCGAGGTCTCCGTCCTCTCCGAGCGCGTCCAGTACCTCGACGCCCACGGCAAGCTCGTGACCGAATCCCTCAAGGACTTCACGCGCCGCACGGTACGCGAGGCGTTCACCTCGCTCGACGACTTTCTAACCCGGTGGCGCGACGCCGAGCGCAAGCAGGCGCTGGTCGATGAGTTGGCGGGGCAGGGGATCCTGCTCGAAGAACTTGCCGAGCAGGTCGGCCGCGACCTCGATCCATTTGATCTCGTCTGCCACATCGCCTTCGACCAGCCGCCGCTCACCCGTCGCGAACGTGCTGAGCGCGTGAAGAAGCGCCACGTCTTCGCCAAACACGGTGCCAAAGTTCGCGCCGTTCTCGAAGCGCTCCTGCAGAAGTACGCCGACACCGGCCTGCGCAGCGTCGAGTCGATGGAGATCCTGAAGGTCGAGCCGCTCAGCGCCTTCGGCACGCCGGTCGAGATCGTGAAGCTCTTCGGCGGCAAACCCGCCTATTTGTCCGCGATCCGCGAGCTTGAAAGTGAACTCTACAGCCCTGCTGCCTAATGGAACGTATACCCAACAAGATCCAGTCGTTCGCCGCGGATGGCGATAGATTGATCCCTTTTACCGTTGAGAATCTCAGAAAAAGCGAAGGTCATAGAGTTCCGACTTATTCGGAGCTTATTTCGAAACTAGCCAAGCTTTCGTACGCGAATCCTGAGCTAGTTCTTCTGTTCCGAGGGCAAGCACGGGAATACAAAGAAGCTGGGAAAACGACCCTATTCCCCAGCATATATCGTCGTCAAAACCATGGAGATCCTTCGAGCGATTACAGCGGGGACTTAGCTCTTAAATACGAAGAGTTACAGGAGAAGGAGGTGGGCCTATGCCGATTGTTCGGCAATAGCTACAGCGTTTACCATAGTCGGATCAGTCGAAGTGAGCTGGCCCGATGGGCGATACTGCAGCATTACGAGGTCTGCCGTACTCCGCTGCTGGATGTGACAACGTCGGCGATGATTGCACTTTCATTCGCATTTCTTCAGGCGAGACACTCTGGCCTCTCAGAGTGCGTTTTCTATGTATTAGGGGTGCCTCAACTAAGTGGTTCTGTTACAGTTTCCACTGCGCAAGCGCTCCAAGTTGTTCGCTTGAGTGGTGTTTGTCCACCAGAGGCCATTCGCCCATATTGTCAGGAGGGCCATCTTGTTGGTACTTACCCTTCCGTTGATACGCTCGACCAGAAAGCGCGTTATGATCGTGAGGAAATGGATTGCGCCCGACGATTGGTCGCCAAGTTCAGGCTGCCTTGCCACGGGGCATTCTGGGATCAGCAATTCAGCCATCTCCCATATGCCGCCCTGTATCCCGACGAGCCCGGTCGTCTCTCTTCCGCAATCAGAGATCTGAATCCCCATGCCCGACATCGCCAACCTCGTTAAGTCCATCCAGGATATCATGCGCAAGGACGCCGGCACCTACGGCGACGCTCAGCGCATCGAGCAGATGGCGTGGATGCTCTTCCTGAAGATCTTCGACGACCGCGAGCAGGAGCTCGCCATCACCCAGGATTCCTACCGCTCGCCTCTGCCCAAGCACCTCCGCTGGTCCGAGTGGGCCGCCGACCCCGAGGGCATCACCGGCGACGCCCTGCTCGATTTCGTCGACGGCACGCTCCTGCCCAAGTTGAAGGCCCTCACCGGCGGCTCCGACAAGATCGCCGGCCTCATCCGCATGACCTTCGAGGATGCCAACAACTACATGAAGAATGGCACCCTCATGCGGCAGGTGATCAACAAGATCAACGGCATCGACTTCAACGCCTCCGCCGACCGCCACCTCTTCGGCGACATCTACGAGAAACTCCTCCGCGACCTCCAGTCAGCCGGCAACGCCGGCGAGTTCTATACCCCGCGCGCCGTCACCCAGTTCATCGTCGAGCAGGTCAACCCCAGCCTCAAGAAGCGCGAGACCATCCTCGACCCCGCCTGCGGCACCGGCGGCTTCCTCACCTGCGTGATCGA
>JAEXPL010000484.1 GCA_023446865.1 Verrucomicrobiota bacterium
GTCCTGGTTCTTGGTCAGCGGGCTGTCGAGGGCCGGCGTGTTCTTCCACTGCTCGAACACGCGGCGGATCTTCGGGTCGGAGTTGGCGATGTGACGCGCGAGCGCGTTGGCGTAGAGCCGGTTGAACCCCTGCTCGCTGCACTCGTACGGAAACTCCATCAGGTACGGCAACGCCATCACCGCGTACCACGCCGGCTGCGAGGTCATCTGCACCGTGAGCGACTGGTGGCGGAGCGTGGCGGACTTGCCGGAGTCGAGCAGCTTCGGGAACGTGAACGTCTTCGTCTGCTTCCCGCGGATCGGCAGCGGCAACGACTCGGTCACCAAGATCCGCCGACTGAGCACGGGCAGAAAACCTTCCTCACCGTCGCTGGCCTGCTGGGTCGCGGCCACGGCCTTGTAGGTGAGGAAGCCGAGACCGTCGGGCACGGCGATCCGCCACGAATAGCTGCGCGACTGCTTCGCCGGCACGTCGAAGGACTGCTCAGTCGCGGAGTTGCCCAGCGCGGCGTCGGCCGGCGCGAGCGTGGCGGCGTCGGCGAACGTGAGCTTCACCGTGCCCTGCTGCGGCCGGTCGCTCTGGTTGGAGACCTTCACCGTGAACTCGATCGCGTCGCCCTCGCGGACGAACCGCGGCGGGTTCGGTTGCACCATCAGATCCTTCGCGGTGACGACGGTGTCGATCAGCCCGCCAGCGCGCAGCTGCGCGTCGTGCGCGAAGCCGAGGAACTTCCACTCGGTGAGCGCCTCCGGCATCGTGAACGTCATCCGCACCACGCCGTCCTTGTCCGCCGTCAGATGCGGGAAGAAGAAGGCGGTTTCGTTGAGGTTCTTGCGGGCGGTGACTTTGGTCAGGTCGGGCTTGGGTGCAGACGAGCCACTCTCATCCTTCAGAACAGTCCCCGACAGTGCTTCATTGGCAGCATAGCCTTGAACGCTTCTCGCAGTCGCTTCGAACGGAGACAGGACAATTTGCTCTTCATCACGCGCCATCCCTCCCGCCGGCGCCGGCGCGCTCGGCATCGGCATCATCGAGCTCTTCATCATCCGCGAGCGGTACTCGTAGCCCCACGCATCCGCCACGATCTCCGAGGGGAACGCGCGGTAGCTCCACGAGGTGCTGCGGTGTTCCTGCTGCCACCAGCCCTGCACGTGGCGGAAATCTTCGCGGGCGTTCTGAAACTCCCGCTGGCCCATGCCGTACTCCGAGCGGAAGACGCCGAACTGCGTCGGCCACCCATGCGGCGCGTACTGATCGAGCGAGGCATCGTACAGCGCCGCGACCATCTCGGCGCTCGCGCGTTGGGCATCGGGCCCGGTGACGACCGCCGTCCACGTCTCCTTCTGCCCGGGCAGGAGCTTCGAGCGGAAGCTCTCCCACTTCACCGTGAGCTGTTTGTTCGTCCACGGCACCTGCACGATGCGCTCGTTGAAATACCCGCGGTTCTCGCGCACGAAGAGCGTGCGCACCGTGAACCCGCCGCGCATCGCCTCGGTCGGCGTGAACGCGATCGCCTCCTGCGTGCGTTCGCCCTTGGTCCAATAGTGTTGGAGCAACTTGCCGTTGCTCTCGATCTCCACGAAGAGCCGGCCGCTCGGGTAACCCGTGCCCCAGAACGCGGTGAACTTCTCGTCGGGCTCCACGTACCACTTCGGCGCGGCGAACAGCTCGGGCACCTTCACGCCGTAGCGCGTGGCGGCGGGGTCGATCACCTCGAAGGTCTCGCGTGCCGTCACCGGCTTGCCGAAGCTGTCCTTCGTCTCGACGACCACGCGGTACAGGCCGGCCTTGAGCGTCACCGGGATGACCACACGCCCTTCCGCCGGCGTGCTGAACGGCTGCTCAACCATGACCGCGCCCAATGCCCACGACTCGGGCTTGGTCGCATCGGGCTCCGGCTCGCCCTCGCCACTCCACCACCAGCGCTGCTCGCGCTGGAGCGGCGCGCGCTCGACGGCGAGCGGTTGCTGCAGCGCGTAGACTTTGAAAACGCCTTCGGCCGGCAATGGCTGGCCGTCGAGCGTGCCGGTGCCGACGGCGATCTCCACCGGCTTCTCGGTCGTGTTCCACTCGGGCAGGCTGAACGTCGCCCGCAGCGCTGTGTAGCCCACGCTCACGTTCGTGTCCTGCGAACGCGTTTCGCCGGTCGTGTCGGTCACGTCGGCATGGATCGAGTAGCTGAACACCGGCTCGTTCTTGGCCGGCACCGAGCGGTCCGGCGCGGCGGTGAACTCGATCTTGAACGTGCCGTCATCGGCCGCGACCGCCGTGCCGTGCGCGATCGCCTTGCTGGCCGGCGGCTGCCACCACCAGCACCAGCGCGGCAGCTGCACGCCGCGCTCGACACGCCAGGCGACCTTCGCGCCGCCGATCGCGGCGCCGGTGTACGCGGTGGCCTTGCCGGTCACGACGACCGGTGCCTCGAGCTTCGACGCATCCTTGGGCGCCTCGAGCGTCACCTGGAACTTCGGCCGTTTGTACTCCTCGACCTGGAAATACGTGCTGCTTGGCCGACCGAGCACTTGGATCGACATCGTGCCGGTCACGCGGTCACGCGGCGCGGTGAACACGCCGTCGAACGAGCCATAGTCGTTGGTGGTGTGCTCGGCGCGGGCGATCTCCTGACCGTTGGGGTCGTTGAAGACGACCGTGAGCTTCAGGCCGGCGATGGCGGAGTATTTGCCGGCGTCCTGGTCGTGGCGGATCGAAACGCCCTTGTAGTAGACCGACTGGCCGGGCCGGTAGATCGCGCGGTCGGTGAAGAACACCGTCTGCGAATCGGGATGCCGATTGATCTCGCCGGTGCGCGTGGTGAACGCCCGCAGGCTCGGCACGGCGTGGCCGTCCTTCTCGGCGAGGATCACGGCGGGACGCTCCTTGGCGGTGATCTCGAAGCGGCCGTCGGCGTCGGTAGCGACCGCGGCAGCGGACTTGAAATGACCGTCGCGGTCCTGCCGCCACACGCGCACGTTGGCGCCGGCGACGGGCTCGCCACTGCCGGCGCGCAGCACGAAACCGCTCTGCGTGTCGGTGCCGTAGCGGGTGCTCAGCACGAGCGCCAAGTCGCTCACCCAAATGCTGGCCATCGAGACTTGGTTGCCGCGCTCGCCAAACTCGGGATCAACGCTGGCGAAGACGACGTAGAAGCCCGGCTTGAGCGTGGCGGGAGCCGCCAGCTTCTCGGTACGGTGCTTGAAATCGGGCGTCGCCGGCAGCGCGGCGTCCCACGTCAGCGCGGGTTTGGCGGCGAGCAACTCGGTGACGCGCTCCTGCTCGAAGTTGCCGAAGCCCCACTGCGCACGCCGCACGTAGTCGTCGAAATCGACCGGCACGGCGCGGAAATAGACGTGCCCGAGGTTGCGGTACGTCACGTCGAGCGAGGGCCACGGGGCGTTCCCGATCTGCTCGGTGGCGAGGCCGATGGACGGCGCCTCGATCTGCTTGATGAGGTTGAAACACAGATCGCCGCCATAGGTGTTCGGGAAGGCCTACAGCCCGCGGGTCGCGAGCGCGTGCGCCGCGGTCGACTCGCCGGCGGAGTGGCGGCGGGTCGCGAGCTGGTAGATCGCGCGGGCGAAGATCTCGTGCCTCGGGTTCGCCTCGATGAACCGCGTGAGCGCCGCCTCGTGGCGCTCGGCCTTCTCCTCGCCCACGGCGACGTTGAAACCGTAGTTGAGCCGCGCGAGGTCGGCGTCGAGGAAGGCGGAGCGGTCGGCATCCTTGTTGTGGAAACGCAGCAGCGTCTGGTGCAGCGCGAGCGCCTTCAGTTTCGGCGAAGTGGAGTCGGAGGTTTCCGGTCTCCACGCGAGGAACGCCTCGGTGTCGCCGAAGATCGGACTCGCGCTGTCGATCTCGAAGGCGTCCTCGGGCGACACGCGGCCGAGCTCGCCGGCTTGGTAGAACGACAGCGCCTCGCGCGCGAGGAAGTCGAAGAGCGTGGGCCGGTAGGCGTCGGGCACGTTGCCCTTTTCGATCAGGAAGTCCCACGCCGCGATCGGCGTCTGCTGGAGCACGGTCGGCGCGGCGAGCGCGGCGTCGAAGTGCTTGCCGATCTCGGCGAGGATGCGCGCGAGATCCCAGGTCTGGATATCGGCGCCCGGCGCGGCGGCGGTCTGCGTGCGCTGGTGGAAGCGCCAGCGGTTGTGCTGGAAGTATTGCCAGTACCAGTGGCCCAGCAACGCCTCCATCACCGGCTTCATCGCGGCCGGCGCTTTGGCGAGCTCGACCTCGAGGCGGGTGATCTTCTCCTCGGGCTTGTTGCCCTCGATCGTGCCCTCGAGGGCGATCTTGCGGCCGATCGCGCGCACGGCCTCGGCATAGGCCTTGTCGGCGAGCGCGCCTTGGATGATCGGCTCGAGCCGCTCGATGGCGGTCTTCGGCAGGCCTTCGTCGGCGGCTTCGTTGACAGATTTCCACTGATCGTCGCGTGGACCGGCGAGGAGGTTCGACATGGCGGTGAGTAGCGCGAAGGCGGCGGCAAGAAAGCGGGTTTTCATAGCGCGAAGGGTTTCAGAGACCGGACGAAACGGATTTCGCTCCATCCTAATCCCGGGACGCGGGGAAGTCGTCAGGCGGATGCAAGCGGGTTGTCAGGGTTTTGTCAGGCTCCGTTCGGAAAGAAACTGCGGCATGCTGCGCCCGTAGGTCCAGTCTCCGACTGGACCCTCTGGATTCACGCCGTCCTCTGCGACCCACGCCCGGCGCGACCGGTCGGAGACCGGTCCTACTGGCTCACGGCTTCGGTTCGATCTTCAGGCGCAGGAAACGGCGCGGCGCGCTGCCGATCGCGACGGTGTCCTGCTCGAGCACGTCGACCGGCCAACCGGGCTCGATCGTCTTGAGCGGCGTCCAGATGACGAGATCGGTGCTCGCCTGGATCACATAGCGGATGTCGGTCGCGACAGCCTTCCGTTTGAACGCGATCCGGAGGTACTGCAGACCGCCGACCGAGGTCGTCGAGAGCGCGACCGGATTCGGAACCATCCCAGTCGCCGCGAGACCGAAAGCGTAGCGTTCCAGGTTCGTCACCCCCGAGCCGCTCGGATCGTCGTTCGCGCCACCGATCACCGAGTATCCGGCTTTCCACGCGGCGAAGCTGGTGTGCAGCACACCGGAGGCGCTGAGGGTTGCGGCCGAACTCGTGGCCGCGTTGGCCACATAGTTGTCGACCACGCAGCGGAACTGGTCGCCATTCATCACGCCGTCGACCGCGACGACCGTGAGCGTCGCCGTGCCGGTGCCGCGGTAGCTGGCGCCATCGACCAGGTCGCCCCACGTCGACGAGCCGCTCGGCTTGCGCTGCCAACGATACGCGAAGGCCGCGGGCGTGCCCTTTGCCGCGACGGAGAACGTCACGCTCTGCCCCGCCGTGGCCGTCTTCGCGACCGGTTGCGTCCTGATCGTCGGTGCGATGCCGACGGCGACCACCGCCGTGCGTCCGTCGAGGTGCGAGTCGTCGTAGGCGCGGCTCACGTGGCAGCGGAACTTGTAGCCGTCGTGCGTCGCCGCGAGCACGACCGCGAGCCTGCCGCCGTCGCCGTAGCCACTCGTCGTGTACGGTCCACCGGTGGCGATGTTCGTCCACGTCGTGCTACCGGGCGCCTGCGCCTGCCACTGGAAGCCGCCGGGGTTGCCGATCGTGTTGATCCCAAAATTGATCGTTTCGCCGATGCCGGGCACATGGATCGCGAGGCGGCGCACCTTGCTGTTGCCCGCGTCGGTCACGAGGAGGTTGCCGCGGTTGTCGCAGACCACGCCCCACGGGTTCCAGAAACGCGCGGCAGCGCCCTCACCATCCGTGTCGCCATAGCCGCGATCCTGCCCGCTGGGCTTCCGGCCGGCGATCGTGCGCACGCGTCCGTCGGGATCGATCTGCCGCACGGCGTGGTTGCCGGTGTCGGCCACGTACAGCACGCCGCGCGAGTCGACCGCGAGGCCGGCGGGGCCGTTGAAGCGCGCCGCCGCGCCGACGCCGTCGTCCGTGCCGGGCAAGCCGTTCGTGCCCGCAATGGTCGTCACGGTGCCGTCGGCTGCGATGCGCCGGACCGTGTGGTTCGCGCGGTCGGCCACGTGGAGAATCCCGGCGGCATCGACGGCGAGCGCGGTCGGGCTCCCGAAAGTCGCCACGCCGAGTGCGCCGTCCTGCGCCCCGCTCAGCAACGAGCGCCCGGCGACGAGCCGGACCACGCCGTCGGCGTCGATCTTGCGCACCGTGCAGTCGTCCGTATCGGAAACGTAGATCGTGCCGAGGGTGTCGACCGCCACGCCCTGCGGGCG
>JAEXPL010000008.1 GCA_023446865.1 Verrucomicrobiota bacterium
CCGCGCGCCCATGACCGAGGTCGGAGGCGACGCCGCGGTCTACTTCGATCCGACCGACGCCCCCGCCGCCGCCGCCACGATCGCCGCGGCGTTGCGCGCCACGCCGCCGGTGAACGAACGCGGACTCGCCAATGCCCGCCGCTTCTCCACCCCTGCGATGATCGACGCCTACCTCGAGCTCTACAAACGCGTCGCCCGCCCGTGAACACCTGCGCCACGCCTCTCGCCCGCCCACCCGTAGGTCCGGTCTCCGACCGGACCCAAGAGGCTCACGCGTTTCCCGCCGGCGTCGCCCCCTGTGGGCCGGCCACAGCCCGGCTCCACTGGTCCCGCCGGGCCTCCCAGCCATGAGCTCCGCGCCCTTCCGCCTCCTCCGTGCCCTGCACTCCCTCGACCCCGCCGGCGGCGGTCCCGGGGCCGGCGTGCGCTCGATCACCCCGGTGCTCGCCGCCCGCGGCGTCGCCACCGAGATCGTCACGGTCGACGACCCGGCGCGCGGCTTTGCCTGCCCTGGAGCAATCTGCCACGCCGTGGGCCCGAGCACCCGCAGCAACGGCTCCTGCGCCGCGCTGCGGCCCTGGCTGCGCCGCGAGCTCCCGCGGTTCGACGCCGCGGTGGTCCACGGGCTGTGGCAGTTCCATGGTTACGCCGTGTGGCGCGAGGCGCGCCGCCGCGGGATCCCCTACTTCGTCTACCCCCACGGCATGCTCGACCCGTGGTTCAACCGCACGTACCCGCTCAAGCATCTCAAGAAGCAGCTGTACTGGTGGCTCGTCGAATCGCACGTGCTGCGGCACGCCGCCGGCGTGCTCTTCACCTGCGAGGAGGAACGCCGCCTCGCCCGCACCGCCTTCCGGCCGTGGCGCTGCCGCGAGGTCGTGGTCAACTACGGCTGCGCCGCCCCGCCACCGGCGACCCCCGCGCAGACCGCAGCGTTTCGCGCCCATTGCCCCGGGCTCGGCGACCGGCCGTTCCTGCTCTACCTGAGCCGCATCCACGAGAAGAAGGGCGTGGATCTGCTGCTGCGCGCCTACACCGAATTCGCTGCCGGCACCGCGGGCTCGCCCGTACCGGCGCTCGTCGTCGCCGGGCCATGCGCGGATCCCGCCTACCTCGCGCAACTGCAGGCGCTCGGCGCCGCCGTGCCGGCGGGCGGCACGGTGCTGTGGCCGGGCATGCTCGAGGGCGACGCCAAGTGGGGCGCCTTCCGCGCCGCCGAGGCGTTCGTGCTGCCCTCGCACCAGGAGAACTTCGGCATCGCCGTCGCCGAGGCGCTCGCCTGCGGCGCGCCCGCGCTCGTGTCGGACCAGGTGAACATCTGGCGCGAGGTCGAGGCGGCCGGCGCCGCGTTCGTGGCCCCCGACACCGCCGAGGGCACGCGGCTCCTGCTCGAGCGCTGGCAGGCTTTGCCCGCCGCCGGCCGCGAGACCATGCGCGCCGCCGCCACCCGTTGTTTCACGGAGCGGTTCGAGATTTCCCGCGCCGCCGACTCCTTGCTCGCCGAGCTCGGTCCCCAGCCTCCGGGCACACCGGCCCCGGGGTCTCCGGGCCGCCCGCGACCGCCCGCGCCACTTGGGCCAACCCAATGAACACACCCTCGTCCGCCCGGACTCCGGTTGTGATCGCCGGACATGCGCTGGTCTTCAACAACGCCGGCGTGGCACGCTACACCGAGCGGCTGGCCCGCCTGATCGCCCGCCACGCACCCGACCGTGCGGTGCACCTGCTGGTGCCCCGCCGGGGCCCGCCCGCCCCGGGGGTGCCGGACCCGGCGCTGAGCGGCTGCCTGGTGCACTCGGTGCCGCGCTGGCTGCCGGCCGCGAGGCCGCTGCTCTCGCAGATCGCCTCGTCCGTCCCTCTCGCTCTCCACGCCCGCCGCCGGTTCCCGCGCGCCACGTTCCTCGTACCCTGGGACCTGCTGCCCCTGCTCGCGCCCCGTAACCGGATCTCGGTCACGCACGACGCCCTGAATATCCGCGCCGCCTCGAGCCGGGGCAGCAGCCTCCGGCGCACCCACTGGCACCTGTGCCAACGCTGGGCCGCGGGGTGCAGCGAGTGGATCACCATCTCGGAGTTCGCCCGGGAGGAGATCATGCGTTCCTGCCCGGCGATCCGGCGCCGCCCCACCGTCCTCACCAACTGGGTCGACCGGGAGTTCACTTCGCCCGTCTCGCCCGACCAGCGGCGGACGGTTCGCACACGGTACGCCCTGC
This sequence comes from Verrucomicrobiota bacterium, assembly GCA_023446865.1. GTDB lineage: Bacteria > Verrucomicrobiota > Verrucomicrobiia > Opitutales > Opitutaceae > CAJCBL01. Next base: position 2,214 of record JAEXPL010000008.1, read on the forward strand.
CGGAACGCTACTGGCTCTATGTCGGCGGCTACGCGCGTCACAAGAACGTCGAGCTGCTCATCCGGGCCCACCACCGCGCCCGCCAGCGGATGCCGCTGCCGCCGCTGGTGCTCGCCGGCCGCGTGCCGGCGACGGCGACTCCGGCCACCTGCGACATCCGGGGCGAACTCCAGCGCCGACAGGTCGGACCGGACGCGGTCCAGTTGATTGGCCATGTGGCCGACAGCGACCTGCCCGCGCTTTACGCCGGAGCCGAGCTCTTCCTCTCCGCCTCGCTCCACGAGGGCTTCGGCTATCCCCCGGTCGAGGCGATGGCGACAGGCTGCCCCGTCCTGGTGGCCGACCGCACCTCATTCCAAGAGGTGGTGACAAAGGCCGCCTGCCGTTTCGATCCCGACGACGAGACCGGTTTGGTCGAACGCTTCTGCCGCGTCGCCGGGACCCCCGACGATTTGCGCTGTCCGTTTCCCGCGGAATTCTCCGAGGCAGCCGGCGCCCGTCGCTGGTTGGAGCTGCTCGACCGAACCGAATCCCGACAAGTCCGCAACTAGCACCTTTCCCCAGCCGGAGCTCGCCTCATAAACCACACTGCGAACTCAAGCCCGCGCCCGGGCCGATCCCGCCGGCCGCTCGACCCCGGAATACTTCCCAACTATCGTCGCCGCATGCGCATCACCATCGTCCAAGGAGCGTTCCTGCCCGTGCCACCGATCATGGGCGGCGCCGTCGAGAAGGTATGGCAGGGCCTCGGTCGCGAGTTCGCCGCCCGCGGCCACGAGGTGTTGCACCTCTCCCGCCGGCACCCGCACCTGCCAAACGAGGAGACCGCCGCCGGCGTGCGCCATTTGCGCGTGTCGGGCTTCGCCCAGCCGCGCTCGCTCGTCGCGCTGAAACTCAAGGACCTCCTCTACTCGCTCGCCGTCCGCCGCCGCCTTCCGCCGGCCGACATCCTCGTGAGCAACACGTTCTGGCTGCCGTTGGTGGTGCGCCGGCCGGAGTGCGGCCGCATGGTGGTGCACGTGGCCCGCTTTCCCCGCGGCCAGATGCGGTACTAC
>JAEXPL010000072.1 GCA_023446865.1 Verrucomicrobiota bacterium
GACGCAGCGCACGGCCTTGAGCAGGGCGGTCATGCGCTGCTCGCGGCTGACGCCGATGACGGCGCCGTTGGCGGTGAGGAGGCGCTGCCGCTCGATCTGCTCGGAGGGCAGCATGGCGCCGGTCTCGCGCTGGATCTGGAACGTCCGGCACTGGAGCAAGTGGATACGGTAGGAGCCGTCGGCGAGGAAGTTGAGGGTGAACTCGACGTCGACGGGGTGCTCGTAGGCCGACTCGAGCAGCGCGAGCATGCGTCGCAAATCGGCGGCGACGGGGGTCTCGGTGAGGAGCCGGTCGAAGGTGATCCAGGGGTAGTTCTCGGCGGTGTAGGTGAGGTAGAGGTCGAGCGGGAAGTCGGGCGTCTCCTTGATGACCTCGGGGAACTCCAGCGACACGAACTGGCCGTCCTTGAGGTCGAGGCAGTCCATGCGGCGCTGGCAGTGCTCGCGGGCGTCGTCGAAGCTGGCCTCGGGGCGGCGGCCGGGGGCGTTGAGCGCGACGAGGCGGGTGTAGTCGTCGGCGCGGCGGTCGACGGCGCGGGTGCCGAGGCCGAAGACGAGGCGGACGACGCCGGCCTGCGGCTCGATGTCGGGGGGCCAGACGAAGGGGTTGTAGGAGAGGCCCACGCCGGCGGCCTGCGGGTAGTAGTAGCGGCCGTGGGGCGAGCCGGACACGCGCATGATGAGCAGGGCCATGCGCTCTTCGCTGTAGAGGAGGCCGCGGCGCTTGCGGTAGCGCAACGCCTCCTCGTCGAGCACGCTGGCGTAGACGCTGCGCACGGCCTTGAGCAGCGCGGTCATGCGCTGTTCGCGGGAGCCGCGGTTCACCACGAAGACGCTCTCGTACTTGCCGGAGAAGGCGTTGCCGCGTGCGTCCTCAAGGATCGAGCTGGAACGCACGATGTAGGGCGACTCGCCGAAGTAGTCGATCATGCCCTGGAACTGCTCGAGGATGTGGTTGGGGAAGCGACCGTGGGTGATGTGGCGGCGGCCTTCCTCGAGTCCCTGCAGGAAGGTTTCGTCGTTCTTCTGGGCCTCGCGCAACCACCAGACCTTGTTCTGGACGAGGAAGGTGATGAACACCTCGGCGCCGACGAAGAACGAGTCGTGGGCCTCGAGCTTGGCGGTGAGATCGGCGTCGCGTTCGCGCAGGATGGCGCGGGCGACGAGCATCCCGAGCGTCTTGCCGCCCACCGAGCCGATGCCGATCATGCGGTCGCGGATGGCGAGGAAGTCCTCGAGCGTGAGGTAGCGCTCGACCAGCGGGGCGATGCCCGAACGGTGGACACGCATCGACCAGCGCACGCGGACGAGCATCTCGTCGTAACGCTCCTTCGAGCACCGGCCGGCCTTGAAGTCCTCGGCGACGGTGTGCGCCTCCTGGAAGAGGTTGCGCCAGTAGCCGGAGCGGCGGTCGCTCTGGAGCCGCGGCCATTGCGTGCGGGAAAGAATCTGGGCGAGGACGGCGCTCTCCTTCACCGGGAGGAAGGCGTCGCCCTGGCGGACGTGGATGGTGTTCATCGCCTCGCGGGAGCGGTGCTGGACCTTGATCGGGCGCACGTAGAGGCGGCCGTCGAGGCGGAACAGGTCCAGCATGAACTGCGTGGTGCTGCGGATGGGATCGAGCGCGTAGCTCGAGTGCTTGTCGCGGTAGAGGCCGAAGTAGGTGACCGTCTCCAGGTCGAAGAGACGCGGGCAGGTGAGGACGAAGAAGTTGCCGAGGCTCTGGTCGGAGCGCCAGATGTCGGCCAGGTGGGAGAGACAGTCGAAGACGTAGACCGCGCCGCGGCCGACACGCTCGATCACGGCGTGGACCTCGCGCACGAAGTTTTCGAAGCCGCTGGAGGGGTCGACCTGGCAGATCTCGGCGCCGGTCGACTCGGCGACGAGCGCGGCGTGGGGGGCAAAGCGGAAATAGACGAGGGGCCGGCCGGTGCGGCGGGCGGCGGTCGTGTAGGGGCCGATGAGCTCTTGGTATTCCTCGAGCGCGTCCACCTCCCAGACGACGTTGTCGCCGGCTTCGATGCCGTGGAGGACCTGGTCGAGACCGGGCAGGCCGGTGGTGAAAGTCATGGAATGCGGCATGGGAGAGGGGCGGTGACCGGTGATCGGTGGCCTGTGACCGATGGGAGCGTCGCGGGCAACGGCCGGGGGCTGAGAAACGCGGACGGAAAAGAGGCCGGGCAGGAACGGACGGTTGGTTGATGCCGGCGGGCTTGGCGGAGGAAAAGGCCGCGCCCGCAGGGGGCGCGGCCTCGAAGGGAACACGGGGAATGCTCAGAGCACGCCCTGGTCGATCATCGCATCAGCAACCTTGGTGAAGCCGGCGATGTTGGCGCCAAGCACGTAGTTGCCCGGCTGGCCGTACTCGGCCGCCGTCTTGCTGCAGTTGGCGTGGATGTTGACCATGATCGTGTGCAGGCGCTGGTCGACCTCCTCGCGGCTCCAGCTCATGCGCATGGAGTTCTGCGACATCTCCAAACCGGAGGTGGAAACGCCGCCGGCGTTGGCGGCCTTGCCCGGGCCGTAGAGGATCTTGGCGCCGAGGTAGGCCTCGATCGCCTCGGGCGTGGAGGGCATGTTGGCGCCTTCGGAGACGAGCTCGCAGCCGTTCTTCAGGAGCACCTTGGCCTCCTCGCCGGTGACCTCGTTCTGCGTGGCGCTGGGGAACGCACAGTCGCAGGCGACGGACCACGGACGCTGGCCCTGAAGGTACTTGGAGCCGGTGAACTTGTCGGCGTACTCCTTGATGCGGCCGCGGCGGCCGTTCTTGAGCTCCATCACGTAGGCGAGCTTCTCGGGGGAGATGCCGGCCGGGTCGTAGATGGTGCCATCGGAGTCGGAGAGCGTGATGGCCTTGGCGCCGAGCTGGTTGAGTTTCTCGACGGTGTACTGGGCGACGTTGCCGGAGCCCGACACCGTGCAGATCTTGCCCTGCAGACCGTCGTTGCGGGTCTTGAGCATCTCCTGCGCGAAGTAGACCGCGCCGTAGCCGGTCGCCTCCGGGCGGATGAGCGAGCCGCCCCACTTGAGCCCCTTGCCGGTGAGGACGCCGGTGAACTCGTTGCGGAGGCGCTTGTACTGGCCGAACATGTACCCGATCTCGCGGCCGCCCACGCCGATGTCGCCGGCGGGCACGTCGCAATCGGCGCCGATGTGGCGCTGGAGCTCGGTCATGAAGCTCTGGCAGAAACGCATGACCTCGGCGTCGCTCTTGCCCTTCGGGTCGAAGTCGGAGCCGCCCTTGCCGCCGCCCATCGGCAGCGTGGTGAGCGAGTTCTTGAAGATCTGCTCGAAGCCGAGGAACTTCAGGATGCCGAGATTGACGCTGGGGTGGAAGCGGCAGCCGCCCTTGTACGGGCCGATGGCGCTGTTGAACTGGACGCGGAACCCGCGGTTGACCTGCACGCGGCCCTTGTCGTCGGTCCAGGCCACGCGGAACATGATCTGGCGCTCCGGTTCCACGACGCGCTCGAGGATGCGGTGATCCTTGTACTTCCGGTGGCGTTCGACCACGGGTCCGAGCGACTCGAGCACTTCCTTGGCCGCCTGGAGGAATTCAGGCTCGCCGGCATTGCGGCGCGCCATCGTTTCGATGACTTCTGCGATGTATTCGTTCATTGGACTGTATTTGAGTAGATCGTGTCTCTCATAGCCACAGGCGGACTTCCCCGCCGGGGAGGCGGGGCGTCGTCCCGCGGCGCAGGGGTTTGGGATGCGCCGCGAGTTCGAGTGGCGCCGGAACGATTGCGGGGCCGGCGGACGGGCACAAGGGGAAACCCCGGCCGCGGGCGCAGCGGGCGGGAAGTTTCCGTTGGCGACGGAGGTCGGGATCAGCGTGCCGGCTGCGCACCGCCGAGGCGCAACGAGTAGCGGCCGGTGCGGTGCGTGAGCCGGAGGTCCGCGCCAAAGGTCGCGCCGAGGCGGGCGGAGGTGAGGGTCGTGCGCAACGGGCCGGCGGCGACGAGCCGGCCGGCGCGCAGAAGCAGCGCGTGGGTGAAGCCGGGCACGATCTCCTCGACGTGGTGCGTCACCAGCACCAGGCCGGGGCCGCGCGGAGCGGCGGCGAAGTGGGCGAGCGTGGCGAGAAACGCCTCGCGTGCCACGGGATCGAGGCCGGCGCAGGGTTCGTCGAGGATGAGCAGGCGCGGGCGCGCCATCTGCGCCCGCGCGAGCAGGGTGCGTTGGCGTTCGCCTTCGGAGAGTTGCAGCCAAGCGCGGTCGGCGGCATGGGCGAGGCCGACGGTGGCGAGCAGGCGGCGCGCGCGCCGATGCGCGGCGGCCGGGAAGCGTCCCCACGGATTGAGCATCGCACGGTGGCCGCCCAGCACGGTCTCGAACGCGGTCGTGTCGGGTTCGATCAGACGCGGCAGGCCGGCGCCGACCAACCCGATGTGTTCGCGCAGCTCGCGCCAGTCGCTACGCCCGAAGCGGCGGCCGAGCACCTCGATGTCGCCGCCGGTGGGCGTGAGGTAGCCGGTGAGCGCGGCGAGCAGGGAGCTCTTGCCCGCGCCGTTGGGGCCGAGGATGGTCCAGTGCTCGCCGCGGCGCACCGTCCAGTCGAGGCCGGCGAGAATCGTGGTGCGGCCGCGGGTGACGCGGAGGCCACGCAGGTCGAGCAGCGGACGAGTGTTCATGCGGCGGAGACGCGACCGGCGAAGAACGGATTGTGCGCGAGCTCCTCGCCCACGGTGGTGAGCGGGCCGTGGCCGCAGGCGAGCACGGTGGCCGGCGGCAGGCGCAGGATCTTCTCGGCGTTGTTGCGGAACGCGGCCTCGTACGACTCCATGCCGCCACCCATCGAGGAGGCGAAGAGCGAGTCGCCCACGATCGCCAGCGGGTGCGCGAGGCCGTCGATCACGTAGGTCGCACCGCCGGGCGAGTGGCCCCAGGTCGAGAGTGTGCGCAGGCGGAGCGCGCCGAGTTCGAACACGCGGCCCTCGGCGAAGGTCTGCGCGCCGGCGACGGTCTCGCGTTCGGAGGTCCACACGGGCACGCGGTGTGACCGGAGGATGGTGACGAGATCGGCAATATGGTCGCGGTGGGTGTGGGTGAGGAAGACGGCGTCGAGCGCGAGCCCGCGCGCCGCGAGGGCGGCGAGCAGCGGCTCGGCGGTGGCGCCGGTGTCGAAGAACGCGGCGCGTTTCGTGGCCGGATCCCACACGAGAAAGGCGTTCACGGTCATGTCGCCGAACGAGGTGGTGACCATGGCGAAGCCGTCGGGGAAGGCCACGGGCCGCGGTTTCCACGCGCCATGGGACAGCGCGACGAGGGCGTCGGCGTCGAGCCGCAGGTGGGGGGCGATGGCACGCAGGGTGGCCGCGGTGCCCTGGTTCTTGCGGGCGGCCTGCACGGCCTCGGGCTCGACGCCGGCCAGGCGGCCGAGGGCGGTGTCGCCGAGCTCGGCGCCGCGCATGGCCTTGGCGATCACGTCGCCGGCGTTGTCTTCGAGCGGGAGCGGAACCATGGGGTGTGAGAAAACGGGGATTCTGCGGGCGAGGCCAGCGCGAAGGGGCAAGGCGCGGAGCGCCGGCCCTACCCACGGAAACCTTCACCGCCTGGGCAGCTCAACCAGTGCATTGTGATGATCAGGGGCGCCCGCTCAACGGTCGGCCGACGCGAGCTGGCGGCGTCGCCGGGCGACGAAGTCGTAGCTGCGGTCGCGGAGCGAACGCGGAAGGACGAGCGCGCACGCGAGCAGCGGCCATGGCATCGGAAGATGGCGACAAAGACGCAGCGCGGCCGTGGAGCGGAGTGAGAGGCGGCCGGCTTCGATCAGGACGACCGTGTCGAGGGAGCCGGACGGCAGCCCGTGGTGCGCGAGCAGGGCGCGGGCCTGAGGTGATTGCAGGGCGAGGAAGCGCAGCCGGCCGGGGCGAGCGCGTTGCTGCGCGAAACACACGATGCGCTGGCACAGCGGACAATCGCCGTCGTAGAGGGCGACGGCCGGCGAAGAGGTCCGGTGCGGGGGGCGCGGCATGGCGCAGGCTAACGGACGCGCCCGGCACTGCAAACGGCGTCGCGCGCGCAGACGATCGAGACGCTGGACGCCGACCACGCACGGAACCGACCGGTGCCGGGCCTTCCGGGCGCCGGGATTCATGGCGGCGCCGGTTCTCCACTTGCGGCGCGGCGGGCGTTTCGCGCACAGTCGCGGCGATGCCGGACAAGACCGCCTTCGCCAAGCTCCGCACCGCGTTCTTCACGGGCCTGATGCTGCTCTCGCCGCTGGCCGTGACGTTGATCGTGTTCGTGTGGCTCGTGCAGCAGGTGGGCGGCGGCTTCCGCAACATCTTCTTCTTCTGGGTGCCGGCCGACTGGTTGGGCGACCCGAAGCTTTCGCTGGTCTGGGACATCCTCTCGACCGCCATCGTGCTCGTGTTCATCACGACGCTTGGGTTCGTGTCGCGGTGGGTGCTGGGGCGGTTTTTCGGCGAGGTGGCGGAGCGCTTCATCCAGGGCATCCCGGGAATCGGAGCGTTCTACAACGCGGTGAAACAGATCGTGCAGACGTTCGGCGCGGAGAACCGCGCGGCGTTCTCGAAGGTGGTGCTCATCGAGTTTCCGCGCGCCGGCAGTTACGCGATCGGTTTCCTCACCAACACCTCGGGCGGCGAGGCCAGCGTGCTGACGGGGCGCGAGCTCGTCTCCGTCTTCGTTCCGACGACGCCCAATCCCACCTCGGGCTTCCTCGTGCTCGTGCCGCGCGGGGAGGTGCGCGACCTCTCGATGGGCGTGCGCGAGGGCATGAAGTTCATCATCTCGGGCGGCGCGGTGCTGCCCGACGAGAAGGGCGGCGATCCGATCGCGGTGCAGCAGCCCGCGGGACCGGGGCCGGTGTCCAAACCTTAGCGACAGCCGCGCCGTGCCGGGACAAACGCTGCAGACGACCGGGTTCATCCTGCAGAAGCCGCCCGCGGAGGACCGGCACCAGCAGGTGCTGCTGTTCAGCGCGGAGGGCGGGCAGATGCTCTGCTTCCAGCGGATCTCCTCGCGGCAGCCGGCGGTGCCGCTCGATCTGTTCGACGAGGTGGCGGCGACGCTCACCAGCTCGAACCAGGGGCGCACGTGGTTCTTCGGCGAGGTGCGGGTGCAGCGGCGGTTCGCGGGGATCGGGTTGAGCTTCGCGGCGCTGCAGGAGGCTTCGGCCTTCGCGCGCGTGCTCACCCGCAACCAGGTGCACGAAGAGAGCCGGCCGGCGGTGCTGGCGCTGCTCGGCACCGCGTTGCAGGCGTGGAGCGACGGGCGGCGCGCCGACGCGGTGGCGCTGAAGGCGCTCTACACCTTTGCGCGCGACGAGGGCTACCCGGTGAAGGAGGACTGGGCTGCCAGCCTGCGCGGCAGCGATCGGGAGAACGCGCGCCGCGTGCTCAACGAGCCCTTGGCGGCGCTGGAGGCGATCGACGCCGACTCGGTCGTGCGACTGCTGGAGAGCCTGCGCCGTTATCTGCGCGGCCACGCGGAACTCGTGGTGGAGTAGGACCGGGTTGGTGACGACCGCGGCGAGGCCGTGCAACCGCACAGAGCCTCGCGCGGCCGTGCCGCCACCGGAACCTCGGCTTCGGCAAGGCACAAGCGGAAGGGATAGTTTACGCGGTCTTCCGTGCCTCCCCGCGGCAGCCCGGCCGGATCACGTTTCAGGCCGGCGCGGTGTAGGCGTCCATGCCGGCGCAGGTGCAGATCAGGTTCCGGTCGCCGTAGGTGTTGTCGATGCGGCTCACCGACGGCCAGAACTTGGAGACGCGCGTCGCCGGGCTGGGGAAGGCGGCGAGCTCGCGCGAGTACGGGCGGTCCCACTTGTCGGCGCAGACGACCTGCGCGGTGTGCGGCGCGTGCTTGAGGACGTTGTTGGTCCGGTCGGCCTGGCCGCGCTCGACGGCGAGCATCTCCTCGTGGATCGAGAGCATGGCGTCGCAGAAACGGTCGAGTTCGGCCTTCGATTCGCTCTCGGTCGGCTCGACCATGAGCGTGCCGGCGACCGGCCACGACATCGTGGGCGAGTGGTAGCCGTAGTCCATGAGGCGCTTGGCGACGTCCTCGACCTCGACGCCGGTGCGCTGCTTCCAGCCGCGGAAGTCGACGATGCACTCGTGCGCGACGAGGCCGGCGGCGCCGCGGTAGACGATCGGGAACGCACCCTCGAGCCGCTTGGCGATGTAGTTCGCGTTGAGGATGGCGAGCTTCGTCGCGGCGGTGAGGCCCTCGGCGCCCATCATGCGGATGTAGGCCCAGGAGATGAGCGTGACGTTGGCGCTGCCCCACGGCGCAGAGGAGACGGGGCCGATGGCGCTCGCCGGCGTGCAGGGGCCGGCGGGCGGGACGACCGGGTGCGTGGGCAGGAACGGTACGAGGTGTTTGGCGACGCCGATCGGGCCGACGCCCGGGCCGCCGCCGCCGTGCGGGATGGCGAAGGTCTTGTGGAGGTTGAGGTGGCAGACGTCGGCGCCGATGAAGCCCGGCGAGGTCAGGCCGACCTGGGCGTTCATGTTGGCGCCGTCCATATAGACTTGGCCGCCGTGCGAATGGATGATCTCGCAGAGCTCGCGGATGCCGGCCTCGAACACGCCGTGGGTCGACGGGTAGGTGACCATGACGGCGGCAAGGTGGTCGGCGTGCTGCGCGGCCTTGGCGCGGAGATCGGCGAGGTCGATGTTGCCCTGCGTGTCGCAGGCTACGGGCACGACCTTGAAGCCGGCCATGACGGCGCTGGCGGGGTTGGTGCCGTGGGCGGAGACGGGGATGAGGCAGATGTTGCGGCCGCCCTGGCCGCGAGACTCGTGCCAGGCGCGGATGACGAGCAGACCGGTGTACTCACCGGCGGAACCGGCGTTGGGCTGGAGCGAGACACCGGCGAACCCGGTGATCTCGGAGAGCCAACGCTCGAGGTCGGTGAAGACGCGGCGGTAGCCGGCGGCCTGCTCGGCCGGGGCGAAGGGGTGCATCCGCGCGAACTCCGGCCAGGTGATCGGCAGCATCTCCGCCGTGGCGTTGAGCTTCATCGTGCACGAGCCCAGCGAGATCATCGAGTGGCAGAGCGAGAGATCCTTCGCCTCCAGTCGGCGGATATACCGCAGCATCTCGTGCTCGATGTGGTACTGGTTGAACACCAGGTGCTGCAGGTACGGCGAGGAACGCGTGAGCGACTCCGGCAGATCGCAGGTGGCGCGGCCGAGCGACGCGAGCGCCGGGGCGGGCTTGCCCGCGGCCTCGGCAAAGATGTGCAACAACATCGCGAGATCGCTCTCGGTCACGGCCTCGTCGAGCGAGACGCCGACGGAGTGCGCGTTGTGCGGGCGGAGGTTGACGCGGTTGGCGTGGGCGAGGTCGTAGATCCGCTTGGCGGAGACGTTGCCGAGCGCGACGGTGAGCGTGTCGAAGACCGGTGCCGAATTGAAGGTGTAGCCGAGTTGCGCGAGACCGGCGGCGAGGGTGCGCGTCATGCGGCGCACGCGGCAGGCGATCTCCTTGAGGCCGGCGGGGCCGTGGTAGACGGCGTACATCGAGGCCATCACGGCGAGCAGGACCTGCGCGGTGCAGATGTTGCTCGTGGCCTTCTCGCGGCGGATGTGCTGTTCGCGCGTGCCGAGCGCGAGGCGGAGGGCGGGCTGGCCCTGGGCGTCCTTGGAGACGCCGACGAGGCGGCCGGGCATGAGGCGCTTGAAGGCGTCGCGGGTGGCGAGGAAGCCGGCGCTGGGGCCGCCGTAGCCGAGCGGCACGCCGAATCGTTGCGCGCTGCCCACGGCGATGTCGGCGCCGAACTCGCCCGGGGCGCGCAGGAGTGTGAGCGCGAGCAGATCGGTGGCGACGATGGCGAGCGCGCCGGCGGCGTGAAGTTTCTCGACCAGCGGAGCGTAGTCGCGGATGTCGCCCTCGGTGCCCGGATACTGGAGGAGCGCGGCGAAATGTTTCGCGCCCGGAGCGAAGGTCGCGGCGGCGCCGGTCTCGATCGCGAAGCCGAGGGCCTTGGCGCGGGTGGCGACGACGGCGATGGTCTGCGGGTGGCAGTCGGCGGCGATGAAGAGCGTGCGGCGCTCGGGCGAACCCTTGGCGGAGTACGCCATGTTCATGGCCTCGGCGGCGGCGGTGCCCTCGTCGAGCATGGAGGCGTTGGCGATCTCGAGCCCGGTGAGATCGCAGACCATCGTCTGGAAGTTGAGCATGCCCTCGAGGCGGCCCTGCGAGATCTCGGCCTGGTAGGGCGTGTAGGCGGTGTACCAGCCGGGGTTTTCCAGGATGTTGCGCTGGATGACCGGCGGGGTGAGGCAGTCGTAGTAGCCGCAGCCGATGAAGGAGCGGAAAACCTGGTTCTTCGCCGCGATGCCACGGAGTTCGGTGAGCATCTCGCTTTCGGTCGCGGCGGCGGGCAGATCGAGCGGCTTGTTGAGGCGGATGGCGGGCGGGACCGCGGCGTCGATGAGCGCGTCGAGCGACGGCTGGCCGAGCGGCGCAAGGAGCGCGGCGAGCTCGGCGTCGACAGCGCCGAGGTGGCGGCGCGGGAAGGTGTCGACGGGCGCCAGCGCGGCGGGCTGGGCGTTGCAGGAACAGGAGGACGGGGACGTGCGGTCTGCCATCCGGCGAACGTAGAAACGGCGCAGGGCAGGGCAATTGGGTTTTTCGGGCGCCGCGGGACGAAAGAATGGCTGATGCCGAGGCTGCGAGAGGTGAGCGCAGAATGTTCCTGCGGGCGGAGCGCCGGGGGAGGCGTTGACGTTTCTCCGTATCGGAATAACACGGGCTTTCCCTCGGCCGCCGTGCCACCCGCGGCCGCACCCGAACACCGTCCGCCCTTCGCCATGCACCTTCCTCGCTCGTTCGTTCTCCTGGGTTCGCTCGTCTCGTTCGCCGCGCTGGCCGTGGCCGCGCTGCCGCCGCCACCCGATACGCCGAAACGGCCGGTCACCGACGACTACCACGGGGTGAAGGTCACCGAGGAGTATCGCTGGCTCGAGGACTCGGCCGACCCGGCGGTGAAACAGTGGAGCGATGCGCAGAACGCCCGCACCCGCGCCCATCTCGACGGCCTGCCCGGCTACGCGGCGGTGAAGGCGCGCGTCGATCGACTCATCCGCTCGAACTCGATCGGCTACGGCGTGCAGGTGCAACGCGGCGGCCGGCTCTTCGCGATCAAGAGCGACCCGAAGTTCCAGCAGGCGATGCTCGTCACGCTCGCTTCGGCCGACGACCTGAAGTCCGAGCGGATGCTCGTCGACCCCAACGCCATGGACGCCAAGGGCTCGATCGCGATCGACTGGTTCGTCGTCTCGCTCGACGGCCGCACGGGGGGCGTGTCGCTCTCGAAGAACGGCAGCGAGGCCGGCGACCTGCATCTCTACGACGTGGAGACGGGCCGGGCGACCGGCGAGGTGATCGCGCACGTGCAGAACGGCACCGCCGGCGGCAGCATCGCCTTCGCGCCCGACGGTTCCGGCTTCTGGTACACGCGTTATCCGCGCAACGGCGAACGCCCGCCCGAGGACGCCGGTTTCTACCAACAGGTCTGGTACCACAAGATCGGCACCGCGCCGGAGACCGACACCTACGAACTCGGCGGGGAGCTGCCGAAGATCGCCGAGATCGCTCTCGCGACCAAGGCCGACGGCAAATGGGTGCTGGCCGAGGTGAAGAACGGCGACGGCGGCGAGGTCGCCTACTACCTGCGCCCGACCGCGGCGGGCGGCGCATGGCGGCCGCTCACGACCTTCGCCGACAAGGTGATCAACGCCGCCTTCGGGGTGGACGACGCGCTGTACCTCCTGTCCCGCGCCGAGGCGCCCCTCGGCAAGGTCCTGCGCCTGCCGCTCGCGGGCGAGCCGGCGCTGGCCCGGGCCGAGGTGGTCGTGCCGGAGTCGGAGGGCGCGATCCAGTCGTTCCTGCCGACGGCGACCCGCCTCTACGTCGACGACCTGCTCGGCGGGCCGTCGCGGGTGCGTGTCTTCGATCTCACGGGCAAGGCGCTGGGCGAGCTGCCGATCCTGCCCGTCTCGGCGGCCGACGGGCTCGTGCGCCTCGAGGGCGACGACATCCTCTACCAGAACGGCAGCTACCTGAAGCCGCCCGCGTGGTTCCGGTACGACGCGGCAACCAACACCGCGCACCCCACCGCGCTCGCCGTCACCTCGATCGCCGACTACTCCGACTGCGAGGTCGTGCGCGATTTTGCCACCTCGAAGGACGGCACGAAGGTCCCGCTGAACATCATCCTGCGGAAGGGCACGAAGCTCGACGGCGCGAATCCGACGATCCTCTACGCCTACGGCGGCTACGGCGTGAGCATGACGCCCGGCTTCTCGGCGTCGCGCCGCATCTGGCTCGACCACGGGGGAATCTACGTCGTCGCGAACATCCGCGGCGGCGGGGAGTACGGCGAACGCTGGCACCTCGACGGCAACCTCCTCAAGAAGCAGAACGACTACGACGACTTCCACGCCTGCGCGCGCTGGTTGATCGAGCGGGGCTACACCTCGCCGGCGAAGCTGGCGATCATGGGCGGCAGCAACGGCGGCCTGCTCATGGGCGCCGCGCTCACCCAGAATCCGGAGACGTACCGCGCGGTGGTCGGCATGGTCGGGGTGTACGACATGCTGCGGGTGGAGCTCACCGCGAACGGCGCGTTCAACGTGACCGAGTACGGCACGGTGAAGGATCCGGCGCAGTTCCAGGTGCTCCGGAGCTATTCGCCGCTGCACAACGTGCGCGACGGCGCGAAGTATCCCGCGATCCTCCTGACCAGCGGCGCCAACGACCCGCGCGTCGACCCCTGGCACTCGCGCAAGTTCTGCGCGCGGCTCCAGGCGGCCAGCGGTTCCGGGCGGCCGGTGCTGCTGCGGACCTCGGATTCGGCCGGGCACGGCATGGGCAGCTCGCTCGACGAGGTGATCGCCGAGCGCACCGACATCTTCGCCTTCCTCCTCCACGAGCTCGGCGTGCTTGCAGCCGAGTCCGGCGCGCCGTTGGCACAATAGCCGGCGCGGCTGGCGCGAGCCGGGGCGCTCGCGCACGTGCGAGAACCGCCCGCTCAGTCGAGATCGTCTACCACCTCGAGCCCCGGGATGGACTGGAAGTGCCGGTCGAAGGTCAGGACCGCGGCATCGTTCTCGAGGGCGGAGGTGGCGATGGCGAGATCCGGCAGCCCGATCACGTGGCCGGCGCGATCGAGCTGCCAGGCGAGCTTCGCGGCGCGTTGCCAGCTGCTCGCGGTGAGGTTGAGGAAGACCATCGTCGAGAAGCCCTCCTCGAATTGCGCGCGGATGGCGGGATCGGCGCGGCCGCGAATCACCTCGGCCCAGATGATGCCGTTGATCGCGAACTCGAAGTCGTCGGCGTGCGAAGCGAGCGCAGCGAACGGATTCTGGTGAAGCGCGACGCCGCGAATCCAGTAGCTGCTATCAACGAGGACCAGTTTGCTCATCGCCAGTGCGGTAGGGGGCCTGATCCTCGGCGACCTTCAGTTCGCGGGCCTGCTTGGCGGCGCGCCGCGCATCGCTCTTGGCGAAGAACCGCTGCACGGCCGCCTCGTCGATATCCATCGAAGCGCCATGGATCTCCATGAGCGACCGGCCCATCTCATCGAGTTGCTCCGGAGTGGCATCGAGCCCTTTCTGGAAGAACTTCTTTTGCTTGTGGCGGCGCGCCATCTCGGTGAGCGCCATCTCCACGGCCTGGGTCTTGGTCTTGGCCCCGGTGAGCTCCATCACTTGGGCGAGGACATCCTCGTCGATGTGCATGGTCATTTTCATGGCGCCGGTGAGTATGGCTCACCTGCCATATCGGTCAAGCGGCGGTATGGCGCGCTTGCCATATTCGTTTGTAACTCCATCTCCAGCAGTGCGAAAAACGAACTTTCGTTGTTAGCCGTCCGCGCCGAAACGCGGCATTGCCTGTGCCGCCCGGACCGCTCACTTTCGCCCGCTTCATGGCGCTGTTCACGCTTCTCGATCTCTCGCATGCCTTCGGCGGACCGCCGGTGCTCGACCACGTCAACTTCCAG
>JAEXPL010000091.1 GCA_023446865.1 Verrucomicrobiota bacterium
CCACGTGGTGGATCCGCCAGGCCATCACCCGGTCGATCGCCGACCAGGCCCGCACCATCCGCATCCCGGTGCACATGATCGAGACCTTGAACAAGGTCATGCAGGTCCAGAAGCAGCTCCTCCAGGAATTCGGCCACGAGCCGACGCCGGAGGAGGTCGCCGAGGAGATGCAGCTGCCCGTCGAGCGCGTGCAGCAGATCATGAAGATGGCCCAGCAACCCATCTCGCTGCAGTCGCCCGTCGGCGACGGCGACGACACCAGCTTCGGCGACTTCATCGAGGACAAGTCGGCGGAAAACCCGTACGACATGACCGCCTACTCGCTGCTCCGCGAGAAGATCATCGACGTGCTCGACACCCTCACCGAACGCGAACGCCGCGTGCTCTCGCTGCGCTTCGGCCTGGTCGACGGCTACAGCCGCACGCTCGAGGAGGTCGGCCGCCAGTTCAAGGTCACCCGCGAGCGTATCCGCCAGATCGAGGCCAAGGCGCTGCGCAAGATGCGCCACCCCACCCGCCTGCGCCAGCTCCACGGCTTCTTCGACGCCGAACTCGGCGAGAACCCCGAGCTGCTCCTCAAGAAGCTCACCGGCGGCAAAGGCGACGAGAAACCGTAAGGCCCTTGCCCCAAGTCACTCTTCACGCGACGGCGGACCTTCCGAGGTCCGCCGTTTCTTTTCCCCCAGCCGCCTCATACCTCGGCGGTATCATGGAGAGAGGAAGGAAGCATTTCCGTTCGCAACTGCGGCAAAATATACTGGGGCATGGCTCCATCGCCCACTGCTCAGCCTTGGCCCAACGCACATTCCGGCGCTGCGGCATCCGCCCGCCAAGCGATAACCGGACGTAGGGGCCGGCACTGGGTCCGCACCGAACGCTTTGCCCGCCAGCGCGGTCTCACCTCCCTGCGGCTCATCCGCGCGCGGCAGGCCGCCTGCGTGCCCCAAGAATCATGATCGTCCGCGACACCCTCGTCTTCCGCTCCTTGCTGGCCATCGCCCGGCAACGGCCCGATTACGACGAACTCCGCAGCCACGCCCTGCTCGCGTTGCTCGCCACCGCCGAAGCGGTTCGCACCAAAGCAAAGCTCCGCCTTCAGGAATTCGCCCTCTCCGAACTCCAGTTCGCCTCCCTCGTCGTTCTCCTCGCCCTCGATCCCGAGCCGGTCCTGCCCACCACCCTCGCCACGCATACCAGCGCCAGCCGCGCCGCCATGACCGACATCCTCGATCACCTGCTCGCCCACGGCCTCATCGAACGCCAGCGCAGCAAGGAGGACCGGCGCAACTACCTCATCACCCTCACCGACTCCGGCCGCACCCTCACCGACCGTGCCGAGACCGCCGTGCTCAACTCCTTCGCCGAACTGGGCCGTCCGCTCGTCGAGCCCACGCCCCGCACCCTTCTTGCCATCTGTGACAAGATCGCGCCGCGCCCCCATGCCAGTTGAGCCGCTCTTCCGCTCCACCCGCGGGTTCCGCGCCTTCCGCCTCAAGTACACACCGCCTTCGGATTGGCACCGTACGATTCTCCACAGAAACCCAGTGCAACCACCCACCGGCGCCGCGCCCTTCCGACCGCGCCCAATCCATTTGCTCACAATGAACATCCACGCTCAGCCCACCCAGCACTCCGCATCGCCAACGCACTCCCGCCGTGCTCTCAGCCTCTCGCTGCTCGCGCTCGCCAGCGGTCTGCTCCTTTCCGCCTGCGGCCAACGCTCCGGCCCCCCAGCCGCCCCCGTCCTGGAAGTAGCGACGATCTCCGTCACCCAGCAGCCACTCGTCCTCACCACCGAGCTGCCGGGCCGCGTATCGGCTTATCGCACCGCGGATATCCGCCCACAGGTCAACGGACTGGTCAAGCAGCGCCTCTACACCGAGGGTGCCGCAGTCGACGCCGGCCAGCCGCTCTACCAGATCGATCCCGCGCCCTTCCAGGCCGCGTTCGACAGCGCCTCCGCCGCCCTCGCCCGCGCCGAGGCCAACCTCCCCGCCGCCCGCGCCCTTGCCGAGCGCTACCAATCGCTCGCCGCCGACAAGGCCGTCAGCGCTCAAACTCTCGAAAACGCCACCGCCGCCCTCAAGCAGGCCGAGGCCGACGTCGCCTACTACAAGGCCACCGCCGAGACCGCGCGCATCAACCTCGGCTACACCAGAATCACTTCCCCCATCTCCGGCCGCACCGGCCCCTCGGCTGTGACCGACGGCGCCATCGTCACCGCGTATCAGCTCATCCCGCTCACCACCGTCCAGCAGCTCGATCCGGTCTACGTCGACGTTCCCCAGTCCACCGCCGAACTGCTCCGCCTCGAACGCCGCCTCGCCGACGGCCGCCTCACTGAGGACAAGGCCACCCAGAACACCGTCCGGCTCCTCGAGGAGGACGGCACCGCCTACAAGCAGGCCGGCACCCTCCAGTTCCGCGACATCTCCGTCGATCAGACCACCGGCGCGGTCACGCTCCGCATGGTCTTCCCGAATCCCGACGGCATCCTGCTGCCCGGCATGTTCGTCCGCGCCGTTGTTAATGAGGGAGTGAAACCGGATGCGATCCTCGTGCCCCAGCAGTGCGTCAACCGCGACCCGCGTGGCAATCCCTACGTGTACCTCGTCAACGCTGCCGGCATCGCCCAGACCCAGCCCATCGTCATCGACCGCGCTGTCGGCAACCAGTGGTACGTCTCTGCCGGGCTGAAAGTCGGCGACCAGCTCATCGTCGAAGGCTTCCAGCGTCTCCGTCCCAGCATGCCAGTGAAGGCCGTGCCCTTCTCCGCACCGAAGACCGCCGCGCCCGCCGCCGCCCAACCCGCCCGCTAACCGCCCCGCAGGCCCACGCCCACCATGCTCTCCTGTTTCTTCCTCAAGCGGCCGGTCTTCGCCTGGGTCATCGCCATCGCGATGATGACCCTCGGCCTGCTCGCCATCAAAAACCTCTCGGTCTCCCAATACCCGCCGATCGCGCCGCCCTCGATCTCCATCGACTGCGCCTATCCCGGCGCCTCCGCCGAAACCGTCGAAAACAGCGTCACCCAACTCATCGAGCAGAAGATGACCGGGTTCGACGACATGCTCTACATCGCCGGCACGAGCGACTCGTCCGGCAGCAGCCGCATCGAACTCACCTTCAAGCCCGGCACCGACCCCGACCTCGCCTGGGCCAAGGTCCAGAACAAGCTCCAGCTGGCCATGTCCAGCCTGCCGAGCACGGTCCAGAGCTCCGGCGTCTCCGTCAGCAAATCCACCCGCAACTACCTGCTCATCTTCGGCCTCGTCTCCGAGGAGGGCAGCATGCTCCGCGAGGACCTGCAGGACTACGCCGTCTCGAACCTGGAAAAGGTGCTCGCCCGCATCCCCGGCGTCGGCGAGGTCAACACCTTCGGCTCCGGCTACGCGATGCGCCTCTGGCTCGATCCGGATCGGCTCAACAAATACCACCTCACGATCACCGACGTCATCACCGCGCTCAAGACCTACAACGTCGAGGTCTCCGCCGGGCAGCTCGGCGGCGCGCCCGCCGTCCCCGGCCAGCGCCTGAATGTCTCGATCATCGTCCAGAACCTCCTGCAGACCCCCGAGCAGTTCGCCGCCGTCCCGCTCGTCACCAACCCCGACGGCTCCGTCGTGCGCATCAGCGATGTCGGTCGCGCCGAGCTCGGCACCGAGTCCTACGCCATGGACGCATTCTACAACGGCAAACCCGCCGCCGCCATGGCCATCCGCCAGGCCCCGGGTGCCAACGCTCTCGATACAGCCGACGCCGTGAAGGCCAAGCTCGCCGAGATGAGCCGCTATTTCCCCGCCGGCATGAAGGTCGTCTACCCGTACGACACGACCCCCTTCGTCAAGGTCGCCATCCATGAGGTGATCAAGACGCTCGTCGAGGCCGTCGGCCTGGTCTTCATCGTCATGTGGCTGTTCATGGGCAACATGCGCGCCACGCTCATTCCGACCATCGCCGTGCCGGTCGTGCTCCTGGGCACCTTCGCCGTGCTCATGCTCTGCGGCTACTCCATCAACATGCTCACCATGTTCGCCATGGTGCTCGCGATCGGCCTGCTGGTCGACGACGCCATCGTCGTCGTCGAGAACGTCGAGCGCATCATGTCCGAGGAGGGCCTCTCGCCCATGGACGCCACCGCGAAGTCGATGGACCAGATCACGCCGGCCCTCATCGGCATCGGCCTGGTCCTCTCGGCCGTCTTCGCGCCGATGGCCTTCTTCGGCGGCTCCACCGGCGTCATCTACCGCCAATTCTCCGTCACGATCGCCGCCGCCATGCTGCTCTCTGTCGTCGTGGCCTTGATCCTCACCCCGGTGCTCTGCGCCTCGATGCTCAAACCCGTCGTCAAGGGCCACGAGGCCGCCGAGGGCGCGATCTGGTTCCTCCGCCCGTTCTTCCTCTGGTTCGACCGCACCTTCTTCCGCTTCCGCGACATCTACGTGCGCCATGTCGACCATGTTCTCCACCGCAAGCTCCGCTACATCGCCGTCTTCGTCGTAATCGTCGGCGCGCTCGGCTACCTGTTCATGCGGATGCCGACCAGCTTCCTCCCCGAGGAGGACCAGGGCATGATGATGTGCCAGATCATGATGCCGACCGGCGCCACCAAGGAGCAGACACAGGCCGCCGCCACCGAACTCCAGCAGTACCTCGCCGAACACGAGAAGGACTCCGTCGAGGCCTGCCTGATGATCGTCGGCATGGGCTTCTCCGGCACCGCCCAGAACAACGGCATGGTCTTCGTGAAGCTCAAGGACTGGGAGCTGCGCAGCCGCGCCGACCAGAAGGTCTCCGCCATCGCCGGCCGCATCATGCGCGCCTTCGCCGGCAAGCGCGACCGCATGATCTACGCCTTCGCCCCGCCCGCCGTCACCGAGCTCGGCAACGCCCAAGGCGTCGACTTCCAGCTCCTCGACCGCGGTGGTCTCGGCCACACCAAACTCATGGAGGCACGCAACCAGCTCCTCGGCATGGCCATGAAGGATCCACGGCTGGCCAGCGTCCGCCCCAACGGCTTGGAGGACACCACCCAGCTGCGCATCGACATCGACTGGGACAAGGTCGGTGCTCTCGGCGTGCCGCTCAGTTCGATCCATGCCGCGCTCTCGTCCTCGCTCGGCTCCGCCTACGTCAACAACTTCATCAAGAACGGCCGCGTGAAACGCGTCTTCGTCCAGTCCGATGCCCCCTTCCGCAGCGAGCCCGCCAATCTCGAGAAGATCCACGTCCGCGCCAACAACGGCAAGATGGTGCCCTTCGCCTCCTTCGCCACGCAGCGTTGGTCCAGCGGCTCACCCCGCCTCGAACGCTTCAACGGCTTCTCCTCGATGAACGTCTGGGCGCAACCCGCCCCCGGCCGCAGCTCCGGCGAGGCCATGCAGGCGCTCCAGGACATCTGCGCCAAGCTCCCGCAGGGCATCGGTTACGACTGGACCGGCCTCTCCTACCAGGAACGTCAGGCCTCCTCGCAGACCGGCATGCTCTTCGCCTTCTCGGTCTTCGTGATCTTCCTGTGCATGGCCGCCCTCTACGAGAGCTGGCCGATCCCGGTGTCGATCCTGCTCGCACTCCCGCTGGGCGCGCTGGGCGGCGTCATCGCCAGCTCGATGCGCGGCCTGACCAACGACGTCTACTTCCAGATCGGCCTGCTCACCACCCTCGGTCTCACGACCAAGAACGCCATCCTCATCGTCCAGTTCGCCAAGGCGCGCTACGAGGAGGGCATGGGCCTGATCGATGCCACGGTGGAGGCGTCCAAACTCCGCCTGCGCCCGATCGTCATGACCTCGCTCGCCTTCGGCTTCGGCGTCGTCCCCCTGGCCATCGCCACCGGCGCCGGTGCCGGCGCCATGAAGGCCATCGGCACCTCCGTCCTCGGCGGCATGGTCACCGGCACCGTGCTCGTCGTCGTGTTCGCCCCGCTGTTCTACGTGCTCGTCGAGAAAACCTTCGGCCGCAAGAAGCCGCAGCCCACCGCCAAATGAGCCGCCACAACCCATTCCGGGAATCGAAACCCATGAAACGTTCTTCCCTCCTCCTGCTCGGCGGCCTCGTCCTCGGCGCCGCCGGCTGCACCATGGAGCCGCGCTACCGCCGGCCCGCCGCCCCCGTCCCGGGCCAGTGGCCCGCCAGTGTCGCCACCGTCCAAGGGCAGACCGAGGCCACGCCCGCGGCCGCCGCCCTCGCCTGGCGCGACTTCATCGCCGACGCCAAGCTCCGCCAAGTCGTCGAGCTCGCGCTCCAGAACAACCGCGACCTCCGCGCCGCGGCCCTCAATGTCGAGCTCGCCCACGCCCTCTACGGCATCCAGCGCGACTCGCTCTTCCCGTCGATCACGGCCCAGGGCAGCAGCGGCAAGCAGCGCGCCTCCGCCGAGCTCACCGAGGGCGGCCGCGCCCGCACCACCGAGAGCTACAGCACCAGCCTCGGTGTCCTCTCCTGGGAGGTCGATTTCTTCGGCCGCGTCCGCAGCCTCAACAAGGAAGCCTGGCAGAAATATCAGGCGACCAAGGAAGCCCGCCGCAGCGCACAGACGCTCCTCGTCTCCAACGTCGTCGCCGCCTACCTCAACCTCGCCGCCAACCGCGACGCCCTCGCACTCGCGCAGGACACGCTCCGCGCCCAGGAGGAGACCTACCGCCTCGTCCACCGCCAGTACGAGGCCGGCGTCGCCACCGAGCTCGACCTGCGCCAGGCGCAGACGCCGCTCGAGACCGCGCGCGCCAGCGTCGCCCAGTACACCCGCACCGCCGCCCAGGCCGGCAACGCCCTCAACCTCCTCGCCGGCACCTCCGTGCCCGCCGATCTGCTACCCGAAGGGCTCGCCCGGGTCGCCGACTTCAAGGAGCTCGCCGCCGGCCTGCCCTCCGACGTCCTTCTCGCTCGCCCCGACGTCATGCAGGCCGAGGCCACGCTGAAGGCCGCCAACGCCGACCTCGGCGCCGCCCGCGCCGCGTTCTTCCCGCGTATCGCGCTCACTGGCACGATCGGCTCCGCCAGCCGCGAGCTCAACGGTCTGTTCGACGGCGGCACCGGCACCTGGAGCTTCCTGCCCAGCGCCAGCATGCCGATCTTCGACGCCCGCACCTGGACCGCCCACCGCGGCGCCAAGGTGCAACGCGAGCTTGCCGTCGCGCAGTACGAGAAGGCGATCCAGAGCGCGTTCCGCGAGGTCGCCGATGCTCTCGCCACCCGCGCGACCGTCGGCGATCAACTCGCCGCGCAGCAGCGTCTCGTCGAGGCGCTCACCGAGACCAACCGCCTCGCCACCGCGCGTTTCGAGAAAGGCGTCGACAGCTTCCTCGTCTCCCTCGACGCGCAGCGCTCGCTCTTCGCCGCGCAGCAGGGGCTGGTATCCGTGCGCCTCGCCGCGCTCGTCAGCCGCGTGCAGCTCCACGCCGCTCTTGGTGGCGGCGGCATCGAGGAGCCCGCGCCCCGGAAATAGCCGAGGCTCGCACTCCAAAGATTTCACAGCCGCACGGCCCTGCCCCGTGCGGCTGTTTTGCACCCGGACGCACCGGTTAGCACACACTTGTCGTTCTGCCGCTCCACCCGCTAGCCTCCTGCAAATGGAACTCCGCCACCTTCGCTATTTTGTCGCCGTCGCGGAGGCCCTCAATTTCACCCGCGCCGCCGAGAAGCTCCGCGTCGCCCAGCCCGCCCTCAGCCGCCAGATCAAGGCGCTGGAGGATGAGCTCGGAGTGCAACTCCTCGACCGCAACCGCCAGCGCGTGCTGCTCACCGACGCCGGACGTCTCTTTCTCGACCACAGCCAGAAGATCCTCGCGCAGGTGGATCTCGCCATCATTGCCGCTCGAGAGGTGAACAACGGCACCGAAGGCGAGCTGCGCATCGCGCACGACTGGCGGCTGCCCTCCGAGTTGGTCTCCCGCGCTGTCGCCGAGTATCGGAGACAATTTCCCCGCGTGGAGATCACGCTGCGCGACCTGCCGATGACCGACCAGCTCGCGGCCCTGAACGCCCGCAAGATCCACCTCGGCTTCATCGCCACGCTGCTCCTCGGCCCCGACCAGCAACTCGATGTCCGCCAGTTGCTCCACACCGACATTGTCGCCCTTGTGCCCGGCAATCATCTCCTGGCCGGCCGCGGAGCCATCCGGCTCGCCGAGCTCAAGGACGAGGAGTGGATCACGGTCAACACGGCCAACAACGGGTACCGTTCCTTCCTGCTGCAGGATTGCCGCAACGCCGGCTTCACCCCGCGGTTCAGCCGCGCCACCGCGAACCAGCCGGCGGCGGTCGCCGGCCTTGTCGCCGCCGGGATGGGCGTGGCCCTGATTCCACGCCTGGCAGCCCCGGCGGAGTCGCCGGATGTCGCCGTCCTCGGCACCGACTGCGACCCGCTCGATATCTGCGCCGTCTGGAACGGGAACGACCACTCGCTCCTGCTCAAGAACTTCGTGGCGATCCTCGACCAGCAGGCGCACTAGCCGCCCCTTCACACCGGCAGCGCTCCGGCTTTCCCCTTTACTCGCCCTCCCCTCGGCGTAGCTTGCCACCATGCTCGGCACTCTACCCACGCTCGCGATCCTCGGTCTCGGCACGCCCGAGATCATCCTGATTTGCTTCGTGATTCTGCTTCTCTTCGGCGCGAAGCGCCTGCCCGATCTCGCCCGCGGCCTCGGCAAATCGGTGAGCGAGTTCAAGAAGGCCACCCGCGAGGCCGAGAGCGAGATTCGCCAGTCCATCGACGAGCAGCCCAAGACTCCGCCTGCGACCAAGCCCTCGAGCACCATCCCGCCCGCGACGAACAACTAAACAGAGCGCAACGGGACTGCTTTCCCCTTCCCAACCGGCGACCGGCGTCGCCGGTTTTTTATTTCCGCTTCGGCTTGAGCACGCTCTTGCCGCAGCCGCAACCAGACTCCTCGCACCCGCCACCACGCCGGCGAAATCCGCACCAAAGGAGAAAGCCCAGCGACACCGCCACCAGCGCGAGCGCGAGAATCGTCTGAGCGGTTTCGTTCATGGAATCTTCCTCTCCGGCCTTCGTTTCCTTCGTTGTCTTCTTTCGTCCGGAATCCGTCGCACGGACTCACTGAAACCCGAGCAGCAGCCCGACATGCCGCACCGCGAAGCACGCGAGCCACGCGGTCGCGGTCATGTAGGCGAGCTGGAACAGCGGCCAGCGCCACGACGCCGTCTCGCGCCGCACAATCGCGATCGTGCTCACGCACTGCAGCGCAAACACGTAGAACACCATCAGCGTGAAGCACGCGAGCGGGGTGAACAGCGGCCGCCCGTCCGGCCAGCGCGCCGCGAGCAGCGCCTGCCGCAGCGGCACCGTGGCGTCCTCCTGGTTCTCATCGACGTTGAAGATCACCGCCATCGAGCTCACGAACACCTCTCGCGCGGCGAACGAAGTCACCAATCCCACGCCGATCCGCCAATCGAAGCCGAGCGGTTTGATCGCGGGCTCGATCGCCCGGCCGAGTTGCCCCGCATAGCTGTGCGCGACCTGCTCGGCCGGCGTCGCGTCGGGCACACGCGGGAAGGTCGTGAGCGCCCACAGCACGATCGAGATCGCGAGGATCACCGTGCCGGCCTTGCGCAGAAACAGCGACGCGCGCTCGAGCATGTGCAGCGCCACCGAGCGCAGCGACGGCAGGTGGTACTTCGGCAGCTCCAGGATCATCATCGGCTGCTCGCCGCGCAGCAGCGTGCCCTTGAAGATCCGGGCGAAGAGGAAGGCCGCGCCCGTGCCGAGCGCGAAGAGCGTGAACATCAGCCCGACCTTCGTCAGCAGCGGCACGCGTTCGTCGGGCACGATCGTCGCGATCAACAACAGGTACACCGGCAACCGCGCCGAACACGTCATCAACGGCGCCACCAGGATCGTCGCCAACCGGTCGCGCGCCGACTCGATCGTGCGCGTGGCCATGATGCCCGGGATCGCGCACGCGTACGAGCTGAGCAGCGGGATGAACGACTTCCCGTCCAGCCCCACCCGGCTCATCACGCGGTCCATCATGAATGCCGCGCGCGCCATGTAACCGGTTTGCTCCAACAGACCGATGAAGAAGAAGAGGATCAGGATCTGCGGCAGGAAGACCACGATCCCGCCCACCCCGGCGATGATGCCGTCGGCGAGCAGGTCGCGCAGATCGCCCGCGGGCATCGCGCCGCGCACGGTGTCGGCGAGCCACGCCACCGCCGCGTCGATCCAGCCCATCGGGTACTCGGCGAGTGTGAAGATCGACAGCAGCATCGCGGCGAGCACCGCGGCCAGCGTCACCCAACCCCAGACCGGGTGCACGACCACGGCGTCGATGCGATCCGTGAGCGTCGGCCCCGAGCGCACCTTCGCCGTGTGCACGACCTCGTGCACCACCGCACGCGCCGCCCCGTAGCGCGCGGCGACCAGCGCGCCCTTCCAGTCGTAGCCCGCGGCGCGCCACTGCCGCTCCCGGCGCTCGATCACCGGCTGCGCCTCCGGCGCGAAGACCAGCCCCGCCGCGGCGAGCGTCTCGCGGTCGCCGAGCAGCAGCAACGCCTCGGCCCGCAAGGTCGCCTCCGCGCTGCGGCCGGACCGGCGCAACACCTCGATCAGCTCGTCGACCGCCGGAGCCAGCTCGGCAGGCAGTCGCCAGAACGGCCGCGGCGCCGGCGCGAGGTCCGCCCGGCTCATCGCCACGCGCAGCTCGAGCAAACCCGTGCCCGAGTTCGCCTGACACGGGATCACCGGCACGCCGAGCCGGCGCGAGAGCGCAGGCACATCGATCCGCAGGCCGGCGGCGGCGGCGTGGTCCATCATGTTGAGCACGACGATGACCGGCAGCCCGAGATCGAGGATCTGCGAGGCGAAGTAGAGGTTACGTTCGAGGTTCGCGGCGTCGACGATGCAGACGACGCGGTCGGGCCGCGGCGTGTCGGCCCGGCGGCCGAGCAGCACATCGCGCATCACCGCCTCGTCGGGCGAGCGCGCCGCCAGGCTGTAGGCGCCCGGCAGGTCGATGATCCGCAGACGCTTGCCGTGCTGGGAAAAGCACTCGCCCACCTTTTTCTCGACGGTCACGCCCGGGTAGTTGCCCACCTTCTAGCGGAGACCGGTGAGCGCATTGAAGAGCGTGGTCTTGCCGCAGTTCGGGTTGCCGACAAAAGCGAATACGGGTTCGGCCATGAGGAGGGATTCGGTCCACGGCGCCGCGGCCGATCCCCGGTTCAAGCCGGGACCAACCGCTCCGCCCCGTGCTCGTTAGTGCGCTCTCGCCGTGGCGAGCGGTTGGACGTGGATCAGCTGTGCGAGTTCGGCGCTGATGGCCAGTTTCGTGCCGCAGACCTCGCACATCACCGTATGA
>JAEXPL010000178.1 GCA_023446865.1 Verrucomicrobiota bacterium
TCGAAGGGCAGCGCGCCCTCGAGATGCAGGTGGGTTTCCGTCTTCGGCATCCGGTGGATGAAGTCGCGGAGAGCGTCGGGGCAGGCGGGCATGAACGGATTTCAACCCGCCGGCGGCGCCGCGGCAAGCGTGCAGCCGGGCCGCCGTCTCATATCCTTTTCCCGGATTCACTGCGGCGCCGCCTGAAAATTCTCGCGACTCGGTATTTACTTTCCCGGCCAAGTGGTTTTGTCTCGGGCATGCCCCGGTCAGGATCCCTTGGCGGGGCTAGTTCACCCTCAACCGATAATATCAACAGATCATGGCCAAGAAATCGCCCAAGACCGCTGCTCCCAAGAAAACCGCCGCCAAGAAGGCTCCTGCCAAGAAGGCCGCGAAGAAGAAGTAACCGGCCGGGCCACACGCCCGACCTGCAATTGAAACCCGGCGACGCAAAACGCGCCGGGTTTTTTCATGCCCGCCGGCGGTCAGTCCGCGCCGGCCAGGAGCACCGGCTCGCGCGGGCCGAGGTATTTCGCGCCGCGGCCAAGCGCCACGTCCAGCACCGCCTTGCCCCGTGCCAGCACCTCGCGCAGCCGCACCCGCACCTGCCACCATCGCTGCGCCGCCGCGGCCGCGCAGCCGTACGCCTCGAGTCCGTCGCAGCGGGCGAGGAAGAGCGCCCGCTCCACGTGGAAGCGCTGCGAGACGATGACGACGCGCGGCTGGCCGAACACGCGGCTCACCCGCTGGATCGAATCGAGGGTCGAGAACCCGGCGTAGTCGCAGGTGATGAACCGCTCCGGCACCCCGCGGGCAACGAGGTCGGCCTTCATGTCGCCGGGCTCGTCGTAATCGCGCCGCGAGTTGTCGCCGCTCACGATGAGCCCCCGCACCTTGCCGGTGCGGAACAGTTCGGCGGCGAGATCAAGCCGCGCGGTGTAGAAGGTGTTGGCCCGTCCGTCGGCGATCGTCCGCGAGGCGCCGAGCACCAGACCCACCGCCGCGGGCGGCAGGCCATCAGAGGTCTCGAAGATTCGGCCGCGCGCGGCGTGCTGGATCGTCCACTCGGCCCCGCCGAAAAATAGCGCCGCACTGCCGCATAGATACAACGCCAGTCGAAACGGCCTCCGGCGGCCCCGCACAGCGCACACGCTCCGCCCCAGGAGGCGGGCGCGCGTGCGAGCACCCGCTTTCCAGGCACGTGCCAGCAGGTCTCGCGCAACCGAAGCGAGGAGTCGTGGCGTGCGACGCATCGCGGGATCAGAGGATGCGCTCGTCTTTGAGCTTGGCGGCGAGCTCCGGCGCCTCCTGCTGCAAAATCTTCTTCAGACCGTTGCGGCGCCTCTTCTCGAGATAGAGCGCGAGCGGCATCACGAAGAGCGCATAGAAGAACAGCCCGATCCGCCCCATCGTATCCAGTGCATCGCGCTCCTTGGCCGAAGCAAGGGCGATGGCCAACAGAGCCATGCTCGCCAGCCCGAAGAGGCCGAGCGCGATCATGAACCACGGCGGCGGTGTGCAGAGCCCCCGGTACACGTCCCACCGTTTGTCCTCCTGCGCCTCAGCCGCGCGCTGCGCGGCGAGGCGATCGAGGATGTCGCGGGCGTGACCCATGGTGGAAACAGTGTCGATTCCCGGCGCCCGCTCACTTGCCGCCGAGCAGGTATTCGGGATTCAGTTTCTCGAGCGATTTGAGGACGAACCGGCCGTCCTTGCGGACGACCTTGCCGTCGAAGCGGATCTCACCACCGCCGCACTCCGGGCGCTGGATGGCGACGAGGTCCCAGTGCACCTGCGAGCGGTTGCCGTTGTCGGCCTCGGTGTAGGCCTGGCCGGGGGTGAAGTGGAACGAGCCCGCGATCTTCTCGTCGAAGAGGATGTCGCGCATCGGCTGCAGGATGTGCGGGTTGAAACCGAGGGCGAACTCACCCACGTAGCGCGCGCCGGCGTCGGAGTCGAAGATGGCGTTGAGGCGCTTGTTGTCGCCGCTGCAGGTGGCCTCGACGATGCGTCCCTTCCCGAAGACCAGCCGCACATTGTTGAACTCCACCCCCTGGTAGACCGAGGCCGCATTGTAGGTGATCTCGCCCTCGACACTGTCCTTCACCGGGCAGGAGTACACCTCGCCGTCGGGGATGTTGCGCAGGCCGCCGCACGGCACCGCGCCGATGCCCTTGATCGAGAAACGCAGGTCGGTGCCCGGGCCCTTGATCTCCACGCGGTCGGTCCGCTCCATGAGCTTCACCAGCGCCGCCATGCCGGGGCGCATGCGCGAGTAGTCGAGCGTGCAGACGCGGAAATAGAAGTCCTCGAACTGCTCGGTGCTCATGCCCGCCTGCTGCGCCATCGCGGACGTCGGCCAGCGGAGCACGACCCACTTCGTCTTCTCGACGCGCCAGTTCTGGACCGGGCGCATGAGGCCGTTGACCAGCTGCATCCGATCGGCGGGCACATCGGAGGACTCGAAGATGTTCTCGGAACCGCGCAGCGCGATGTAGGCGTCCATCTTCTTCATGCGGAAGAGCTCGGTCTCGGCCGAAGTCTCGTACTGCCCGGCCTCGGCACCGCGCAACAGCTCGCGGGTGACGCGGGCGCGGTGCAACTGCACATAGGGGAACGCGCCGCGGGCACGGGCGGCGCGGACGAGCGCAATGACCATCTCCTCGGGAATGTCGAAGGCGTCGATCAGGACGCGTTCGCCCTTGGCGAGCGTGGTGGAGAAACCGGTGAGGACGTCGGCTAGTTTCGCGAAACGGGGATCGTTCATGCCGCCATGTTGCGCACGGGCGGCGCGCTGTCGAGAACCGGGCGGCCGCCCCGGTGCGGCGCCGCTACTTGGAGGCCGGCGCGCCGGACAGCTCCGGCAGCTTCACCTGGGATTTCTCGATCTGCCCATCCTCGATCTGCCACGCGGTGCCATCCGGCGTAATCACGCAGAACGGGAGTTTCTCCTGCAGGGAGAGGAACACTTGGGTCTCCACCGGAGTCGCGGACACGATGTGGCTCATGCACATGGTCACGAGCTTTCCGCCCTCGGGAATCTCCCGATTCCGGTCCATGGTCAGGCAGGACCGCGACAGCGCATCGACCTGCTTCAACGTCTTTCCGTCGGCGGACACGGTGACACGGTAGTGCCCGCCCATCGGGACAAGGTGATTCCCCTCCTTCGGCCGGAGCAGGTAGACGAGAAAGCCATCGCTGCCCGGCTCGTCGAGCACGGCATAGTTGTAGTGGTTGCCCCGGCGGAGCTGGCAGAGCGGATACCTGCCCTCGCTAAACGGCACGAGCGCGGTCGCGCGGGCCGCATGGCGCGCCAGCTGCCGCGCGGTGAGCGTGCGATCCGCCGGCTCCACCAGCACCGGCTTCGCCCTCTCCGGAAAACGGATGTCGTACGCGGCCTCGATACGGTCGCCCTTCTTGCGGAGGAATCGCACCACCGGCTCGGCGCCGCCCGTCTCGACCACCCAGCCGCAGCCGCCCTCGTTGCGGTAGATCGGGAAACCCACCTCGTCCTCCAGCACATCGGTGGCAACCCAGGCCAGCTGGTCCTGCCGGTAGAGTTCGCGGCCGAGGGCCGCGATCGTCTCGAGGTCGAATTCGCGAATCGGCGGCAGCTCCTGCTCGGCCGGGGCCACGGTCTGGTTCGCGGACGGTGCGGGTTCCGGCGGGGGCGTGGATGTCGGCGCCGTGGCGGTGGGCACCGCGCGAAGATTGCTCACAGCGGCAACCACTGCCGCAAACGCGAGGCCGAGGCAGACTGGACGGGGTTTCATGGGGCGCCCGGATTCGAGCCGCCCGCCGCGTCACAGACAAGTGGATAAAAAGAGGGCGCGGCGATCGCTCGCCGCGCCTTGCGCAAAACCGGGGAGGGAGGCCGGCCTCAGTAGGCGGCGGCGACGCCCTTGATGTTCTTCTTGGCCATCCACGGCATCATGCCGCGGAGGTAGGTGCCGGTCTTCTCGATCGGGTGCTTGGCGCCGGCGTTGAGCAGCTTGTTGTAGTTCTTCAGGCCGCCCTTGTACTCCTTGACCCACTCCTTCACGAACTGGCCGGACTGGATCTCCTTCAGGATCTTCTTCATCTCCTTCTTGGTGTCCTTGTTGATCACGCGC
>JAEXPL010000188.1 GCA_023446865.1 Verrucomicrobiota bacterium
GAGCTACACCATCCGCCGGATCACCTCCACGGGCGTCGTCACCACGATAGCCGGCCGACCCGGCGTCTCCGGCTGGGACGACGGCCCGGCCGCCTCCGCGACGTTTGACGACATGCAGGACCTCGCCGTCGATGCCGCCGGCAACGTCTTCGTGGGGTGCTGCGGCAGAAACACCGTGCTGCGCAGAATCGCCGCCACCGGCACGGTGACCTCCATCCCGCTGGAAACCTTGGCCACCATCGCGGCGAACCGCGCCGGTGAGATCCATGCCTACCTGCCCGGACCGAAGATCGCCCGCGTGGGCAACGACGGCACCCTGTCCGTCGTGCTCGATCTTTCCGGACAATCCCTCGGCTCGATCGCGCCCGGCTTCGATATCCGCGGCTATCTGTGGCCGTTCACCTTCGACCCTGCCGGCGCCCTCTACACCGCCTCCCCCACCGGAATCGTCCTCAAGATCACCCCCGGCGGCGCCGTCTCCGCCCTCGCCGGCGCGTGGCGTTTTGCCCCCGGGGTCAACCCCAACCAGGTCGCGCCGGCCGACGGCCTCGCCGGCGCCGCGCGCTTCGAATACCCCGGATCGATCGCGATCGACGCCACCGGCGCCTTCTATGTCGCCGACGGCACCACCATCCGCAAAGGCCAGCTCGCCGGCCCGGTGACAATCGCCGCCCAGCCGCAGAGCCAGAGCGTCACCGCCGGCACAAACGTCCAGTTCTCCGTCACTGCCACCGGCGTGCCCGCGCCGACCTACCAGTGGCGCTTCAACGGCGCCCCGATCTCCGGCGCCACTTCCGCGACGCTCAGCCTGCCGTCCGTGACCGCCGCCAACACGGGCGACTACAGCGTCGTCGCCACCAACGCCCTCGGCTCCGCCACCAGTGCCGCCGTCACGCTCACCGTCACCACCGCACCGGTCACCCCGACCACGCCATCGAGTCCATCTTCGGGCAGCGGTGGCGGCGGCGCGCTCGGTCTCGGGTTCGCCACGGCGGTCGCCGCACTCTGCGCCATCCGGCTTCGCGGCCAATAGCACCGCGCAGTAGCGGGTTTTCCGCCATCGGTTGTCGTCCTTGTCGTCATGCCCTCCTGTCCGCCCTTGCCCAACCGCCAGCCTCCGTCCCTCATCGAGACCGTTGCGCCGGCGGTCGCATCTCCGCCCCGGCACGACGCCATGTCGGACCAGCCCCAGCGCGCCAGCGGTTTTGCCGAACTCTACCGAACGACCCTCCAGCCGCTCCGCCGCTTCCTCGCGCGCATGCTGACTGATCGCACCGAGGCACAGGACGTCGCCCACGATGCCTACCTGCGCATCCTTCCGCGCCTCGACGACCACACCGCCCGCAACCCCGAGGCGCTGCTCTACGTGACCGCGCGCCGCCTCGCGCTCAACCGCCTCAAGCGCCGCCAGCGCTCGCCCATCGACTCCGCCGCCGATCCCGCCGCGGACCCCGCCGATCCCGCGGATGACGCCGCGCGCCAAGCCGTGGTCCGCCAAGAACTCGAGCTGCTCGAGCACGCCATCGCCGCCCTGCCCGCCGGCTGCCGCTCCGTCCTTCTCCTCCGCCACCACGAACAACTCTCCCACCGCGAGATCGGCGAGCGCCTCGGCATCGCCGTCAGCACTGTCGAGAAACAACACGCCCGCGCGCTGCGCCTGCTCCGCGCCTCCCTCGATTCCGCCACCGCCAACGAACAGGTGCGCCCATGACCTCCCCCCACGCCATTCCCAATCCCGCCGACGAAGATGCCGCCGCGCTCTGGGC
This sequence comes from Verrucomicrobiota bacterium, assembly GCA_023446865.1. GTDB lineage: Bacteria > Verrucomicrobiota > Verrucomicrobiia > Opitutales > Opitutaceae > CAJCBL01. Next base: position 1,767 of record JAEXPL010000188.1, read on the forward strand.
CACGAAGCTCGAAGCCGGCCCGCTCTCCGCCGCTGATCTCCACTCCTTTGAAGCCTGGCTCGCCGGCGACTCCGGCCGCCGCGCGCTCGTCGCCGAGTATTGCGAATTCGCCGCCGATGTCGGCCGCTTGGTCCCCGCGCTCGCGACCGAAGGCCGTCTGCCGGCCGAGCCACAGAGCCCCGGCGGCGCACGCAAACGCAGCCGGCTCACCGCGTTCGCCCTCGGCGGTCTCGTCGCCACGGCCGCGGCGGTCCTCGCCGTGTTCATCGCCGTACGCCCCGCCGTGTCCGATCCCTCCGCGCCGCAACAGTTCGCCACCACCGCCGCCCAGCGCCACTCGCTCATTCTCGCCGACGGCTCGCACATCGACCTCTCGGCACGCACCCGGGTCTCGATCGCGCTCACCGCCGACGCCCGCCGCGTGCAACTCGCCACCGGCACCGCCTACTTCGAGGTCGCCCAGAACCAGCAGCGGCCGTTCTCCGTCGAGACGCCCGCCGGCACCGTGCTCGTCACCGGCACGAAGTTCGCCGTCCGTTCCGAGCCCGGCGCCGCCCTGGAGGTCGTTGTCGCCGAAGGTCAGGTACAAGTGTCCCCCACCGGCACCGAACCGGTCGCGCTCGCCGCCGGCCAGCGCCTCACCGCCGCCGGCCCCGCCCTGCGCGTCGAGGCGCTCGCGCCCGCCCTGCTCGCCGATTCGCTCGCGTGGCGCGAGGGCATGATCGTCTTTGCCGACGCCCCGCTCGTCGAGGCGCTCGCCCGTTTCGCCCAATACCACAACACCCCGATCGCCGTCGCGCCCGAGGCCGCCAACCTTCACCTCGGCGGCCGCTACAGCCTAGACGACCTCGCCGGCTTCCTCGCCGCGCTCGAGGAGATCCTGCCGGTCCAGGTAACCCAACAAGCCGGCCAGCCGACCCAAGTCGAGCTGCGCACCCGCAACTGACCCGAGCCCACCGCCCCGATCATGCGCTCCCTCCTGTTCGCCCGCACGATCCTCGCCGGTCTGCTCGGTTGCATCCTCGCCGTTTTCGCCGCGGCCAAGCCCGTCGCCTTCGACATCCCCGCCCAGCCGCTGGGCGATGCCCTGCTCGCATTCTCGCAACAAGCCGCGGTCGAGGCGCTGTTCTCCGCCGATGCCGTCCGCGACATCCGCTCCACCACCGTGCTCGGCACCTACGAACCGGCCAACGCGCTCGACCTGCTCCTGCGCGACACCGGCTTCACCGCCCGCCGGCGCAACCGCGGGCAGTTCGTCATCGCGGCGCTCTCCGCCACCACCGGTGCCGTGCAGGGCCGCCTTGTCGGCCCCGATGGCGCACCGCTCGCCGGCCTCGAAGTCGAGCTGCCCTCCGCCCAAGCGACGACCATGACCGATGCCACCGGCCGGTTTCTCCTGCGCGACATCCCGCCCGGCACGCATCGTCTCACCGCGCGCGGCGCCAACCTCCGCCCGCTGCAGATGTCCGGCCTGCTCGTCGCCGCCGGTCGCACCCTCACGCTCGAGACTCAGACACTCCAACCAAGCGCCGAGACGATCACGCAGCTCGCCCCGTTCGTCGTCACCGCGCAATCCGAGCGGCTCGGCCCCATCGCTCGCGGCGCGGCGCTGCTCTCCCCGCGCACCGCCGCCGGCAACCTCGACCTCCCCCGCTCCGAAAACGGCGTCCTCGCCTACCGCATCTACAATCGCGAGCTCATCGAGCGCAGCGGTGTCGTGAACCTGAACACATTCCTCCAACGCGAGCTCCTCGAAAGCGACGCCGCCACCCGCCCGCCCGAGCAGGACGGCTCGCAGTCCGCCTTCACCACCGCCAGCACCAACCTCAACCTCCGCAGCTTCGGCACCGATTCCACCGTCGTCCTCCTCAACGGCCGCCGCCTGCCCGAGTCGCCGCCAACGCCCGGCTCCTCCGCTCTTGGCGCGCCGGACCTCAATTTCATCCCGCTCAGCCTCGTCCAGCAGGTCGAGGTGCTCCCTGTCTCGGCCTCCGCTCTCTACAGCGGCAACGCCGTCGGCGGCGTGGTCAACATCGTGCTCCGCCCCGACCTCGACACCACCGAGATCTCGACCACCTACACCAACGCGCTCGGCGGCTGCAGCGCGCCCCAGTCCACCCTCTCGCTTCAGCACGGCCGCACCCTGCTCGCCGGGAAACTGCGCCTCCGCCTCAACGCCAACTTCTCCCGCACCGACCCGCCGACCAAGGCCGACCTCGGACTCGATCGGCCGCTCGCCACCGGCGCCGCCGACTCCGACCCACTCTACGGCGCCACGCCGAACGTGCGCAGTGCCGACGGCTCGCCGCTCTTCGGCCCCGGCACTGCCTCCGTCACCTCGGTCGCTCCCGGCGCGGACGGCACCGGCGGGCTCGCCGCCTTCGCGGACCGCGCGGGCCGGCGCAGCTCCGACCTCTTCGCCCCGCCCGAC
>JAEXPL010000237.1 GCA_023446865.1 Verrucomicrobiota bacterium
ACCGGCGGCACGCCCAAATATTGGGACCAGCCGGTGTCCTTCCCGGAATGGGGCCGCTTGCTCGAACTCGAGCCCATGGAAGCCCACGTCCGGTATCGCCAGCGTCAGGCCATCATCCGTTACCTGCGCCACTGCAAGACCCGGCAGAAAGCAGCGTCGATCGCGGATGCGAAGCGTTACCTTGAAGAGGGCGTGGCGGCCGAGGAACTCGGCCAGACCGACCGTGATGCGCTGCACTGGTTCTTCACCACCGCGCGCCGCCGGCGGAGTACTGTCGAGGCAAAAGCCGCGGCGCCGATGCCGGCCGAAGGCACGACCAGCGATGTCGCTCCACCTACGCCGCTGCCGATTCCTCCCGATACCCCACCATGGGAGGCACGGATGATTCGCGTCATGCGCCAGCGCGGCCTGCTCTGGAACACCGAGCAGATCTACCGCAGCTGGCTGCGGCGTTTCGCCGAACAGGTGGCGCCGGCAACACCGGACTCCGTCGGCCGGGACGATGTGGCCGCATTCCTGACCGACCTGGCGGTGCGGCGCCACGTCGCCGCGAGCACCCAGCGGCAAGCCCTCAATGCCTTGGTCTTCTTCTTCCGCGAAGTGTTGCAGCGCGACCTGGGCGACCTCGGCGAGTTTCAGCGCGCCCGCCGTGGGCCGAAAATCCCCGTCGTGCTCTCCCGCGGAGAGGTAGACCGGTTGCTTAAGCAACTCGACGGCACGTGGCGCCTGATGGCGGAACTGCAATACGGGAGCGGGCTGCGCATCACCGAACTGGTGGAACTGCGGGTCCAGAGCTTGGATCTCGAACGCAACCGGGTGCTGATCTACGGCGGCAAGGGCAACAAAGACCGCGCCACCGTACTGGCGAAACGGCTGGTTCCGAAACTGCGGGACCACTTCGATCGCCTCCGCATGCTGCACAAGGAAGACCGGGCGGCCGACCTCCCGGGCGTCTGGCTGCCACGGGGTCTGGAGCGGAAATACTCGGTGGCCGGCACGGAATGGCTGTGGCAGTGGGTCTTTCCGATGAAGGACATCTCCCGGGATCGCCAGACCGGGATCATCCGGCGGCACCATGTGCTCGATGGCACTTTTCAGCGGGTCATCAAGACGGCCGCCGCCCGCGCCAACATCGACAAACGCGTGACGCCGCATGTATTGAGACACTCCTTCGCGACCCATCTTCTGGAGAGCGGGGCCGACATCCGCACCGTGCAAGACCTGCTCGGGCACGCCAAAGTCGAGACCACCCAGATCTATCTGCACTGCATGTCCCAACCCGGCCTCGGCGCCCCCAGCCCGCTGGACGGGTAAGGCGGAAGGCGGACGACAGACGACGGAGGACGGGCGACGGAGGGTGGCCTTGGGCATTGCTTGCCGCGTTCCAGTGGGTACGCAGTAGGGCCGGAGCTGCGCCCCGGTTCGCCGTGTTCCAGTGGGTACGCGGCTGGGATTAGTGTCCAACTGCGTCCATCTGTGGCAAAAACCTCCGGGGATCGATCCGCCGGGTCGCCGCCCCGGCCTACAGATCCGTTCCCAGTTTCCCTGATTTCCACATTCAACTTCCGGTCGGGCTGAATGACTTCGTCATCCCGCTACGACGGAGGATCGGAGAGTTAACCGCAAAGAGCACAAAGAGCGCAGAGAGAACGATCCTTTGCGACCTCTGCGTTCTTTGCGGCGAAAGCCTTCCGGATCCGAAGCCTCGGACTTTGCTCTGTGTTCTCCTCCGCCTCGGTGCCCGCTGTGGTCGGATCGGAACCCAGGAGCCGGGTCAGCGCCCCGGCATCTACAGGCCGGTCCGTTCCTGTTTTCCACATTTTCTCCGCGGAGGTGAGCCTTGGCCTTACGCCAAGGCTGGCGAGGTAGCCGCGTCCCTCGCGCTTACGCACTGCGGTCCGCGGCTGGGATCAGGCCGGAGCTGCGCCCCGGTTCGCCGCGGTCCTCGCTGCGCTGCGGTCCGCGGCTGGGCCGGCGTAGGGATTCTGCCGGAGGACGGAGCGGATGGCGGCGTTGTTTTCCTCGACGGTGCGGTTGCCGCGCGAGGCGTTCGCCGTGGCGAAACTGGCGGCGGGGCTGGCGTGGTACCTGCCATCACACGCGGAAAGGGGGCGAAATCGCCGTTCGCGATCTGCCGAACTTTGCTCACCTTCGTATCCTTATCACCGGTTTGCGTCTCAACCCCAATCAAGCCATGACCTCGATTCGCCTCGCCGTGTATTGCTCCGCCCTTGCCGCGCTGCCGCTGTTGGCCGCCGCGGCCCCGATCGACTCGACGATTACCGCCGCCACCGTCTATCTCGACCGCGCCGTCGTCACCCGGACCGCGGCGATCGAACTTCCCGCCGGCGAACACGAACTCGTGTTCGCGAATCTTCCCGCCGCTCTCCTCGACGACTCGCTGCAGGTCACCGGACGCGGCAGCGCCGCCGCGACGATCCTCGACGTCTCCGCCACGACCCAGTGGCTCGAGGCCACCGCCAACGATCGTGTCCGTGCCCTGGAGCAGCAGATCGAGACGCTCCAGAAGCAGCTCCGCACCCTCGACGATCGCGCCGCCACGCTCGATCGGTTGCAGGCGCTCCTCGTTCGCATCGGCACGGCCGCGACGACGCCGGCCGCTCCGGGCGAGGCCGCCCCCGCCCCGCGGACGACCAATGCCGAGTGGCAGCAGTTGCTCGATTTCTACGGCACCGGCTTCGACAAACTTGCCGCCGATCGGCAAGCCCTCGATCCGCAGCGCGACGAGCTCAAGCGCAAGGTCGACGCCGCCCTCGCCCAGCTCAACGAGCTGCGCGCCCCGGCCGGTCGGAACGTCAAGAACGTCGTCGTGCGCGTCGCCGCCGCCAATGCCGGCCGGCTTGAGCTTGCCCTTGCCTACACGCTCACCGGGGCCGCCTGGGCGCCTGCCTACGATGCCCGGTTCTCCACTACCGATCGCGCCCTCGCGCTCGGCTATTTCGGCGTCATCCGCCAGAACTCCGGCGAGGACTGGAAAGGGGTCGAGCTCACGCTCTCCACCGCGCGCCCCTCGCTCGGCGGCGCCGCCCCCGAACTCTCGCCTTGGATCGTCGCCCAGCAGCGCGAGTCCGCCTTCGAACGCCTGCAGATGATGGAGGAGCGCGCCGAGCGTGCCCGGCCCGCGCCCGCCCGCACCGCCGCCAAGGGGCTGGCCTTCGACGAGGTGCCCGAGCCGGAGGCGGTGCAGCAGACCGCCACCGTCGACACGCAGGCCACCTCGGCGACCTTCCGCATCCCGACCCGGACCGACATCCCCAGCGACGATGCGCCGCACAAGGTCGGCATCGCCACCGTGCCGCTCAAGGCCGAGCTTGCCTACCAGTCCACGCCGAAGCTCCTGCCCGCCGCCTTCCTCTCCGCCGCCGTCGCCAACAGCTCGGAGTATCCGCTTCTTGCGGGCAAACTCGCCATCTTCCTCGACGGCACCTTTGTCACCAACGGCGCCCTGAAGACGGTGATGCCCGGCGAGAAGTTCGACCTCGCCCTCGGCGCCGACGAGGGCCTGCGCGTCGAGCGCAAGCTTGTGAGCCGCTTCACCGAGGATCTCGGCCTCGTGTCGAAGCTGATCCGCGTGACCTACGACGTGAAGATCACCGTCACGAACAACCGCCGCACCGCCGAGAAGATCACGGTGAAGGACCAGCTCCCGCTCTCCCAGCACGAGAAGGTCGAGGTCGCCCAACTCGCCCCGGAACCGAAGACCCTCAAGCCCGACGCGCAGGGCGTGCTGACCTGGACTTTCGAGCTCAAGCCCGGCGAGAAACGCGAGTTGCCGCTCAAGCTCAGCGTCACCTATCCGCGCGATTTCCCCATCTCCGGTCTGGAGTGAGCCCCGCGCCGCCGTTGACCCGTGCGCGGCGCACCCTAGATTTCGTCCCGACGTGACACTCGGCCCCACTCGGCACCGGCTGCGCCGGAGCCGCGAATGCACCCCATGAAACGACGCGCGCAAGTCCTGGTTCTTGCCCTCGGCTGTGCCCTGGCCGGCGGGCAGGTGCTGCTGGGCGGCTCGGCGCTCGACGACCTGATCAACGCCGGCGGTCGCGGATTGCCCAATGTGCCCGACGTGCCTCCGCCCGAGCGGGTGGACGGACCCGATACCGACGATTCCGATCGAGCGGAGGCCGAGGCGGAACGCCAGCGAGAGGCGCAGGCCGAGGCGGAGCGCCGTGCCCAGGCGGAACGCGAACGGCGCGAGCAGGCTGAGCGCGAACGCCAGCGCCTCGAGCAGGAGCGACTGGAGCAGGAACGCCAGCGGCTCGAACGCGAACGCCTCGCCCGGGAGGAGCAGGAACGGCTGCGCCGCGAGGCGGAGGCGCGACGCCAGCGTCTGCGCCAACAGGCGGCGGATGCCAGGCAGCATTGGGTCGGCGAGGACGAGCGCAACCGTGCCGCCTTCGACGACGTTTTCGGCAATTCCACCACGGCGGGTGGCGGCGACCCCAACGTCGTCGATCTTTCCACCGCTCACTCACTCACGCCCTCGCTGCTGCGCGGCCAGCGCACCGCGGGGCCGACCCTGCGGACCAAGCCCCCGCCGCTTCCGCCCGCCGAGTTCACCATCCCCGCCGGCGCGGAGGCGCCCGAGCCCAGAGTCCTGCCATTCTGGCGACCGGACTGGGAGCGCAAACTCACCGACATGGGCTTCGCCTACGCCTCGATGTACCTGAAGTCGAAGATCGACGGTCTGGGCTCCATTCCGGAGATGCTCAAGGACTCGCTCGACCTGCGGAAGAAGCTCGGTCGCCGGTTCACCGACCACATCGAGAATGTCTTCGCGGCCGCGCAGCTCGCCACCGATCCCGACGCCAACCTCGGCGCCTTGTCCGACCGGACGGAGCGGCAGTTCCGGTCGTTCGCCGCCGCGGTGGACGAGGATGCCCGAAACGGAATCCGGGATACGATCGCCACGACCGGTGGTGGTTCGCTGGGGGAAGGCGCGGAGGCCGCCGAGTTCGGCGTCGCCGCCGGGCGGGAACATCTGCAGGACCTCCAGGAGTTGAAGAAATGGGCCGAAGAGAACCCGCCGCCCCGCCGGTGAACACCGCCATGCCCAACTGCCCTGCCGTGCGAGTTGCCCTCCTGGCCTGCCTGTTGGCCGGCGTCGCGTCCGCGGCGGATGGCGACGGGTTCCTGCCGGCGGAGTCCCGCGTCGTGACCTTGGCGCAGCTTCCCGAACCGCCGGACGGCGCCACGCCCGGCTGCGTAACGCGGCTGACGGCGCGCGGCGTGCCGACGGCGTTGTACCGGGACCATCTGTTCCTGTTGAGCGAACGGCCGCAGGCGCCCGCGACCGACTGGGCGCTGCCGCCCGGAGCCGAGCCCGTGCGGGACTACTGCTGGATGGACGAAGCCGGCACGCTCGCGCTGTTGCGCGACACCGCGCTGGATTTTGTGCGCGCCGGCCGGACGATCCGGAGCGTGGCGACGCCGGCCCGCGGAATGCGGCTGGCCCGCGCGGATGCCGACCATTGTTACCTCTACGGCGGCGAGGGCGAGGAGTGGGCGCGCACGGTGCTGGTGCTGGGCGTCGACGGCGGCGTGCGGCATCTCGGCCGCCTGCCGGAGCCGGTGACCGCCGTGGCGGGCAACGGCGCCAATACCTTCGTCGCCCTTGGCGCGGTGGTCTATTTTCTGGGGGCGGGGGCCGAGCCGCGCCCCGTGTTCTCCGAGACGACGGCGATCGAGGAGCTGGCCTACGCGCCGCCGGTCGGCGTGTTCTACCGCACCAGCGCCGGCCTCGGTTGCCTGCACGGTCCCGCGGCCGGCTCGCTGTTCCTGCGGCAAGCGGTGCGTTCGCTGGACGCTCGCGACGGCCGTCTGCTCGCGCTCTCCGCGGAGCGCGAAGTCCTTTTCATCGCGCCGATCGCCCGGATCCCGAGCCTCCTCGAGGAAGTGCGGGCGCTCGTCCCCGGGCGCCGACCTTGAACGCGCCAGCAGCCGCCGGCGACGGCTGAAAACAATCATGAACACGAACAAACGGAACGTGGTGTTGCTGGGCGTGGTGGTCCTCGCGGGCGCCTATGGCGGCAACTACTGGTGGCAGAACATCGGCTGGCCGACAGCCGAGAGCGGCCGGCCCGATACGCTGTTCGTGGCGGCGGCGCAAGGGGACGCGTTGGCTGCCCGGCGCGCCCTGTGGCACGGCGCCGACCCCGCGGCGAAGGATGCGGACGGGCGCACCGCGCTGGCCCTCGCCGCCGCCCGCGGCCACGGGGCCGTGGTGGAACTGTTGTTGGCGGGTGGCGCCGACGCGAATGCGCGGGACAAGGCTGGCCGCACGCCCCTCATCGCCGCGACCGATCCGGCCACAAAAACCGATGCGACCTCGCTCGCGGCCGATTTGGCGACGTTGCGGCTGCTGATCGACGGCGGGGCGGAGGTCAACGCCCGCGAGCATCGCGAAGGCGCCACTGCGTTGATGCTGGCCGCCCGTGCTGGTGCGCCCGCGCCGGTGGAGTTGCTCCTCGAATGGGGGGCGGATGCCAACGCCCAGGATCTGGCCGGCACCAATGTTCTGTCCTATGCATCCACCGCCGAAGTCGCGGAGGTCCTGTTGGCGCGCGGCGCCGCGATCGACGCCGCCGATGAGCGCGGGCTCACCGCGCTGATGTGGCACGCCCAGACCGGCGAGATCGAGCTCGTGCGAACCCTGCTCGCGCACGGGGCCGCTGTGAACACGCGGGATGTCGACGGACGCACGGCGCTGGACTTGGCGCGCACCCTCGAGCTCAAGCGACTTCTGCTCGACCGCGGGGCCGAACTCAACGCGCCCAACCGCGAGGGCGTCACACCCCTGATGGCGGCGATCGCCGGTGGTAATCAGGAGACGGAGGCGGTGCTGCTCGAGAAAGGTGCCGACCTCGAGGCGCGCGACGGCGAAGGGCGCACGGCGCTGGCCCGCGCCGCCCTCGACGGGCAGCTGGACTCCGTCCGGCGTTTGTTGGCCAAGGGCGCCGCGGTCGATGTGGTGGACAAGGAGGGCTTCACCCCGCTGACCCTCGCCGTCAGCGCCGGGCGTACGGACCTGGCCCGCTTGCTTCTGGATAAGGGAGCGCAACTTGAGCCGCCGGCCCCGGCGACCATCACGCCTCTGGCGTGCGCGGTCGCGAACGGCCAGGTGGACGCCGTGAAGCTGCTACTCGACCGCGGGGCGCCGGTCGACACCGCCGACGCCCACGGCTGGACCGCCCTGATGCATGCCCAGAACCTCGAGATTGCGAAGCTGTTGCTCGCCAAGGGCGCCTCGGTCGCGTTCAAGAGCGGGACTGGTTGGACCCCGTTGATGATCGCCGCGAGCGGGGATCGGTCGGAGTTGGTGGAACTGTATTTGGAGCGGGGCGCCGATCCGAACGCGAAGAACGAAACCGGCGGGACCGCTCTGATGCTGGCCCAGAACCCGACCGTCGCGAAACTGCTGCTCGACAGGGGAGCCGACATGGAGGCGAGGAACAACTACGGCTGGTCCGTGCTGGTGACTGTCGACAACCTTGACGTCCTTGCCCTGCTGCTCGACCGGGGGGCCCGGGTCGAGGGACCGGCCGACGAGGAATGGCCTGTGCTCCACGCGGCGGCCTTGGACGGCAAGACGGCGAAGGTGAAGTTGCTGCTCGACCGAGGCGCCGCGATCGACCGGAAAAACCGGTACAACCGGACCACCTTGCACTGCGCGGCGACGCAGGGCCACCTCGAGACGGTGAAACTGCTGGTCGAGCGTGGGGCGAAGCTCGACGAGCGGGACTCCGATGGTTCCACGCTGTTGATGTTGGTGGCGGGTAGCGCCGGCGAACGGATACCCGAGACGGTGCGTTGGTTGCTTGACCGCGGAGCCGACGTCAACGCCACCGCCGCCGACGGTCGCACCGCCTTGATGACCGCGGCCGAGGGCAACCGCACCGAGGTCATGCGGCTGCTGCTCCAACGGGGCGCGCCCCCGGACGCGACCGAGAAGAACGGCTGGACCGCGTTGATGCGCGCCGCCAACGCCGGCCAGACCGCCGCCGTGGCGTTGCTGCTGGAGCATGGCGCCGAGATCGACAAGCCCACGCCCGATGGTTGGACCCCGCTCATAATCTGCGCCCAACGCAACTCCCCGGAGACGATGAACCTGTTGCTCGACAAAGGTGCCGACCTTGAGCGGCGCAAGCCCGACGGTGTCAATGCCCTGATGGTCGCCGCCGCCCACGACCAGGCCGCCATCGTGCAACTGTTGCTCGACCGTGGCGCCGACATCAACGCGAAGGACAAGAACGGCCACTCCGCCCTGGCCTACGCCAAGAAACCGGCCGCGACGAAGGTGCTCAAGGACGCGCGGCTCAACCT
>JAEXPL010000264.1 GCA_023446865.1 Verrucomicrobiota bacterium
CTGTTGTTGTTGGATGAACCGCTTTCCGCGCTCGATGCGCGGACGCGGGAGAGCCTGCGGCATTGGTTGCGGGCGATGTTGGTCGAGGCGCGGGTGCCGGCGGTGATCGTGACCCACGACCGGGCCGAGGCGATGGTGCTGGGCGACGAGCTGGCGGTACTCGAGGGCGGACGGCTCCTGCAGCACGGGCCGGTGGCCGAGGTCTTCCGCCGGCCGGCGAGCGACGCGGTGGCGCGGGTGGTCGGGGTCGAGACGGTGTTGCCCGGATTGTTGCTCGGAGGCGAAGGGGCGCGGGCTGCGGTGGAGGTGGCCGGCTTCCGCCTACTCGGGCTGGCGGACCGGCTGGCGGGCGGCACGGAGGCGGTGCTCGTGAGCATCCGCGCGGAGGACGTGCTGCTCGTGCGCGACGGAGCCGCGGCGAACACCAGCGCGCGCAACCGTTGGCGCGGTCAGGTGACCGCACGGGTCGACGAAGGCGCGTTGGTGCGCGTCGAACTCGACTGCGGTTTCCCGCTGGTGGCGCGGCTCACGCGGCAGGCTGCGGCCGAACTGGAACTCGTGCCGGGGGCGGCGGTGACGGCGCTGGTGAAAGCGCCAAACGTGCATCTGGTCGCGCGGTGACAACACCGCGGGCGAATTCAGCCGTAGCCGACGAGAATGGCGTTGGTTGTCGTGCGGCTGGACGAGCCGGTGGCGCTGTAGGTCGCGCCGTATTGCTGGGTGCGGGCGGCGTTGAGGTCCGCGAAGAAATTCTGCTGGGCGGAGGTGTCGCTGTTGCGATCGACGTTGGCGAGCACGTTGCCGGAAGCGGAAGAGGTCGCGGAGGCAGGGGCGGCGGTCTCGCGCTGGTAGAGCCGTTGGGTGAAGGCGGTGGGGTCGAACTTCTCCAAGAGGGCGGAGGAGAGAACCGAAGTCGTCATGACGGGAGTTTCGACGGCGGTTGAGGGGACGAAGGCCGGGGTGACCGGCGACATGGGGAGTATACCCCGGATCCGGGCGAGCGCAGAGGCGCAGTTTAGAATCGCAAAGGGCTCACCTGATAATCGCCGCCGAGCACCAGGTACTCCGACTCGCCCTCGAGGAGGTGGCGCGGGAGCAGCCCGCTGAAGAAGACGATCTTCGCGAGGGGCACCTGCACCTTCCAGACCGAGGATCCGAACTCCCAGGCGATCTCGGGATCGCAGGTGAACGAGCTGAGGTTGTTCAACCGCACCAGCGTGGCGGCGGCGCCCGGGTTGTCGCGAACCGCGTACTCCTCGGGGTCGTGGGTGCCGCGGTAGAGCGTGAGGTGGGCCCGGCCGGGATTGCGGCGACGGAGCTCGTCCTGGCAGAATGTGTACAGGAGGTCGAACTGCATGGCGACGCCCATGGTCTGGGCGGCGCCGCGCATCCGATCGGCGGCGTATTTCTCGCGCGCGCCGGGGGCGGAGGCGAGGAGGCCGCCGTGGTAGGTGGCGCGCAGGCCGAAACGGCTCTCGACCCAAGCTTTGAGGACGGCACCGGCGTGGCCGTTGCTGTCGGTGCCCCAGTTCGCGAGGAAGCGGATGTAGCTGTGCCGCAGACTGGCGCGCGCCGAGGCCTGGTGCTGGCTCCACTCATGCAGGCGGAACTTCACGGAGACGTAGTCGTGGAAGATCTGCCCGCGTTCATCGGGGTTCGCGACCGTCTCGAGCTTCGCGAAGAGCCGCTTGTCGGTGGCACGGGCGCCGTCGATCTCCAACGGTGTGGGATTGTCCTGGAACTCGTGCGACGCAATGATCCACGGCGGAAGGTTGCAGCGGCAGAAGCTGGTGGGCGACGCAGCGGGGCTCATGCGACGGGAGGCACGGGGGCGGTTGCGGGCGGGGCGGCGGGGCGGAGGGGAAGAGGCCGGGGGAGCTGGAGCAAGGCTTCGGTTTGCCGTCGCACGCGTTCGACGATGCCGCGGTCGAGTTGTTTCAACCAGCGCGGTGGGATGCTGTGGGCGCCGTAACAGGCGCCGGCGAGCTGGCCGGCGAGTGCTCCGGCGGTGTCGGCGTCGCCACCGCGGTTCACGACCTCCACGACACAGGTCTCGATGGAGTCGGTGCGGAAGAAGACATGAAGCACGGTCTGCAGCGTGTCGACGATGTAGCCGCTGGTGTTGCCCGGCCAGGGCTCAAAACGGAACTCCGAATGCTGTGCCAATAGCTCGGTGACGCAGTGCCGGCAGTCGGAGATCCCGCCGCCGAGCAGCAGGATCTGGGTGAGCCGGCCGAAGGCGAGGGTGGCGGCGTCGGAGAGCGGGTGGTTGTGGGTGATGTGCGCCTGCTCGGCGGAGCAGCGAGCGAGGATCGCGGGGGCATCGAGCGTGGCGAGCGCGAGCGGGAGGTTGCGCATGGCCGCGCCATTGCCGGCGTTGTCCTCGGCCGGCGGGGCCGCGAGGCTGCCCTCGAGCATGTAGCGACGGATACCGCGGCGGCAGGCGTTGCCGATGTCGGGCGGGCGACTGCGCATCCAGCCGACGAAGGAGTCCGCGACCATCCGCAGGTCCCAACCGCGGGCGGCGAGCAGCGCGTCGCCGAGGGCGAGGCACATCTGGGTATCGTCGGTGACGCGGCCCGGCTTCAAGTGCAGCCAGCCGCCGCCAATGATGTTGCGGTGTCCTCCCTTGTAGGTGCCGGCGATCTCCGCGGCGGTCATGAACTCCACGGTCGCGCCGAGAGCGTCGCCGATGGCGAAGCCGAGGTACGCGCCGAGGGCACGATCATGGAGCGTGAGGGCAGGGGCGGACACGCGGCACGTGCAGCAGGGGATGCGCCAGAGAAAGCCGGAAAGCGGAGACCGGGAAGTGGAGGGCGCGGACGACACGGAAGCGGGCGGGGGCGGTTGAGGGGGGAGGTCGAAGCAAGACGTCGAGCGTTGCGTGGGCGTGGTGCGGCCGGACCGACGCCGTCGTCGGCCGACATTGGGATTCCGACGTGGATGTCGGGATTCCCGAAGGCGTTTGGCGAGGAGGGATGGCCCGCAAAGTTTCTAGACGCGGATGATCAGCGGCTTGCGCACACCCGACGCGAGTTGGCACCGCAGTAGCATTAGGAGGAGGCATTCCTGAAGGCAGTCTAAAACCAGAAAACAAATACCATGAGAAAAGTAGCGATCTACGGCAAGGGCGGCATCGGCAAGTCGACCACCACGCAGAACACGGTCGCCGGTCTCGTCGAAATGGGGAAG
>JAEXPL010000270.1 GCA_023446865.1 Verrucomicrobiota bacterium
CCTCGGCAGTCTCCTGCTGAGCTCCACCCTGTTGCTCGCCCCCGCCCGCGCCGACTGGCGCAGCGACTCCGACGCCACCATCGAGAAGCTCCGCAAGAGCGACTTCACGCTCCAGCTGGCCGACTCCACCGGCCGCCCGCTCGCCGGCGCCAAGGTCGAGTTCGCCCTCGCCCGCCACGACTTCCTCTTCGGCACCGCCATCGCCTACAGACGCTTCGCCGACCAGAGCGCCACCGGCGAGGCCTACCGCCGCTTCATCGTCGAGAATTTCAGCGCGCTCGTCTGCGAGAACGAGATGAAGGGCTACTTCACCGATGTTGAGCAGGGAAAAACCAATTACGCCCCGGCCGACGCGCTCCTCGCCTTCGCCGAGCAGAACCACCTGCGCATGCGCGGCCACTGCCTTTTCTGGGAGAAGGCCGAGCACACCCAGGCCTGGGTCAAGGCACTCAACGACGCCGACCTCGCCCGCACCATCGACGCCCGCCTCCACGCCGCCGTGGGCCGCTACGCCGGCCGCCTCGTGGCCTGGGATGTGAACAACGAGCAGCTCGACGGCTCGACCTACCTCGACCGCATCGGCCGCGCCGGCATCGCCCGCATGCACCAGCAGGTCGCGGCCCTCGACCCCAAGGCGCTCCCCTTCGTCAACGAGTACGGAATCCTGGGCAACGCCGAGAAGACCGAGCGCTACATCGCCCTCATCAAGGAACTCCAGTCCCTCGGCGCCCCCGTCGGCGGCATCGGCGTGCAATCCCACGACCTCGACCGGCTCGTGCCCGAAGCCATCTCCGACCGCGGCTCCGACCAACGCCCCGAGTGGCTCCTCCAATCGCCGCTCACCCCCGAGCAGTTTGTCGCCACCCTCGACCGCCTGCACAACGCCACCGGCCTGCCGATCCATCTCACCGAGGCCAGCGCCAAGATGCCCGACTCCGCCAAACGAGCCGACGCCCTCGAGATCCTTTTCCGCGTCGGCTTCGGCCATCCGGCCGTCGGTGCCGTCATGCTCTGGGGCTTCCAAGCCGGTGCGCACTGGATGGGGCCCGACGCCACCCTCATCGCCGCCGATGGCACGCCCAACGAGGCCGGCCGCCGCGTCTCCCATCTGCTGCGCGAAGTCTGGACCACCCGCGGCCAGGCCGCCACCGACTCCGCCGGCCAGCTCGGCTTCCGCGGCTTCTACGGCCTCTACCACCTCAAGGTCACACTGCCCGACGGTCGGGTCGTCGAGCAGGACGTGAACCTCGACAAGGCCAACGCCGCCGGCGTCCACCCGGTCCGCCTCTGATCTGTATCCTTAGTCTGGCCTCATCGTCCGATCTCGGGCCCTCCGCGCGCCCGCCGGACGCGCCTGTGTGACCGACCACCATCCGGCCGCGCTCCGGCAGCGTAACCGCTATCCGCCCGCCACCGTCCTAGGCGTATGCCGAAAAACCGATCCCGCCATCCGCGCTGCGGATTGAACTCGCACCGAAGCGTCCGAGTTCTTCATTGCACCCCGCTGGGATGAAGGAGCCGGCACAAAACGTGGGCGGCGGTCGGATCACCGCCAATGAAGCGGTGGCTTTGCCCGCCGCCACCCTGGAAGGCCTGCGCCGCTTTCTCGCCGCCAGCCGCGGACAGACCCAGCAACCCGCTCCGTCGCTCCCGAACCTCGGCGTGGCCGGCGAACGCCTCCGCGAGCAACTCGCGGTCGAGCTGGCCGCCCACGCCCCGGTCCTGCTCAGCCTGCATATCCCCAAGACCGCCGGCTCCACCTTCAGCCGCCTCCTCGCCGAGCTCTTCGGCGACAGCCTCTTCCTTCAGTATTGGGAGACCACCGACAGCCACGGCCGACCGGTCGCCGACTTCCCGGCCGCAACCCGTTGCATCCACGGCCACATGCTCCTCGACCGCCAGGTCGAGCGTTTCCCCGGCGCGGCCCTCGCCACCTGGGTGCGCGAGCCGGTGCAGCGCCTCGTCTCCTTCTACCACTATTGGCAGCGCGAGCCGGATTGGCGGCACCCGCTCTGCCGCGCGCTGCACGAGCGACACCTCTCGCTCGTGGAGTTCGCCCGCCTCGACGGCGCGCGCAACGAGATGAGCCGCTACTTCGGCCGCTACGGCCCGGCGGACTTCTCCTTCATCGGCATCTTCGAGCGATTGCCGGAGTCCATGGAGCTGTTCTTCCGGATCCTCAACCTGCCGCCGCAACCGTTCGGGCACGAGCGGCGCAACCTTGCCAAGACCGCCGACGCGTACGCGCTCACCCCCGAGGAGCACGCCGAGATCACCGCCCTCAACGCCGCCGACTGCGCCCTCTATCGCGACTGCCTCGCGTGGTTCGAGCGTCACCGCGCCGCCGTCCCATCCGCGTCCGTCCCCGCCTCGCCAGCATGACCGCGCCCGAAATCCACGCCCCCACCAACCAACCACGCCTCCGACCGGAACAGGTCGTGTTGCCGGAACATCTGGTGCGCGCACTCCACGACTACCTCGCCTCGTGCGAACCCTCCCTCTCCCGGGCCGGCGGCGACCTGCCGCGCTGGGGCCACGATCTGCTCGGCGATGTCGAGACCTGCCTCCTGCAGCAGACCCGCGTACTTCTCAGCATGCAGATCCCGCTCGCCGAGGCGCCGGGCTTCCGCGAGCTGCTCGCCGCGATCTATGGCGAAGGATTCTTTCTCCGCTACCACAACATCACCGACTGCCACGGCCAGGTTGTCACCGATTTTCCACCGCACACCCGTTGCGTCCACGGCCACGTGCCGGCCGAGCAGCTGCGCGCACGGTTTCCCCAAGGTGAACTCGTCACTTGGGTGCGCGAGCCGGTGCAGCGCGTCGCCGAGCAATACCGTTACTGGTTGCGCGAGCCCGATCTGGCCAATCCCACCTGCCGCGCCCTCCACGAGCAGCGCTGGAGCCTGCTCGAGTTCGCCCGGCAGGATGCGATGCGCAACAAGATCGCCCGCTACTTCGGCAAGTTGCGTCCGGCCGATTTCGCGTTCATCGGCATCGTCGAGGACTTCGCCGCCTCGGTGGATGTGTTCCGCCACCGCCTGCAGATCACCGCGGTGCCGCTGCTTGCCACCTACCGTGCGACCCCGCCGCCGCCGGAGCCGGCCCCGGTCTCCGTCGCGGAACGGGAGGAGATCTCCCGTCTCAACGCCGCCGGCTGCGCCCTCTACGCGGAGTGTCGCGCGCGGCACGAGCAGGCCGTCCGAGCGCTCCCGTAGGG
>JAEXPL010000303.1 GCA_023446865.1 Verrucomicrobiota bacterium
CATCTTCACCTCCTCGCTCTTGCTGGCGAGGACGCGATCGATCAATTTGCGGAGGTTAGTCTTAGTAATCATGCGGCCGACAAGTTGGACGTTCTCGTCCCGCTTGTCGGCTTCATGGCATCTACAGGTCGAATACCCACCTCGGGGCACAGCGAGTGCCGTCCTCTGCTCCCTGCGGCCTTTTCGTTCTCTGCGGTGCAATCCTTCCGGATCCGAAGCCTCCACCTTCCCTCTGTGTTCTCCTCCGTCGCGTCAGGATCTCTGTGTCGGAATCGAAGCCCATCCGCCGGGTCGGCGCCCCGGCCTGCAGGTCCGTTCCTGCTTTCCAGTTTTCCACATCGCATCTTCCGCGCTCTGCGGAGGACAAAACGCTCACGCGTTCCGCTACGGGGAAGCGCGGCACGGGGACCTGAGCTGCGCCCCGCTTCGCCTCGTTCTCCGCCGCGGACCAACTGGACCGCGGCGTCTCACTGCGCTGCGGTGCTCGCAGGGGGGCTCCATCTCTCGCCATTGACTTCGTCATTGGCTGGCGAGGCAGCCGCGTTCCTCGCTGCGCTGCGGTACGCGGCTGGCTTATACACCCGCGAGGCGGCGGGCGGTGAGGACCATGCCGAGGAGGGCGCGCAGGCTGCGCAACTCCTCCGGCGCCAACGTGACCTTCTGCCGCACCTTCCAGCCGACGAAGAGCACGGAGTTCGAACTCTTGGCGTCGCCACCGGGCACGATGATGCACGAGTAGAGTTGCAGCCCGCCCTTCAACCACGCGGGCAGGTAGGGATCGATCTTGGGGTCGGCGGCGTCGTGGATGAGCACCGGCTCGCAGCGGGCAATGGCCACCCCAAGCACGTTCCGTTCGTCGCGTCGGAAACCCATCTTCTGTCGAAACTCCCGCCAGCGCTTCCCCGCCCCGGAGCTCGTGGCGAAACTGCCCTTGCCGCGCTCGAGCAGCAGCACGACCTCCTCGGCCGCCCAACCCTCCAGAAGTGCGGCGCAGATCGAGGCGGCCATCGCCTCCTCGCTCACCACGGGCTGACCGAGCATCTCGGCGCACCGCGCGACCGTCTCGTGCAACACCTCGATCAGCGGGCGCCGCTCCTTCCCCAACTCCGCCGCGCTCGCCGGTGTATCCGCCGGCACCGTTCCCGGCAGGTTCGCTCCGGAAGCAGCGACGCTCGGTGGTCCGCCGGCAGGCGCGGCCGCCGGCATCGCCTTTGCCGCCTCACCCGGCGCGGGGGCCGCGGGCTTGGCCGCCGGGGGTGCGAGTGGCGCGGCGACTGACGGCAGCGCATCCGGCAGCGGTTTGCTCTGGCGGCGGGCGGAGAGCTTCGTCGTCACGCCACGGCTCATGGACTGCAACCCGAACGCCTGGCCGAAAGCCGCCATACGCTGCTCGGTGCGTTCGAACATCGTCTTGAGCTGGTCGCCGTCGAGGCGGAGGTGTTTGCCGAACTGCTTCACCAAGTCCCGCGACGCGTCGCCGAACTGGGCCGGGGTGAGGTTCGGTTGCAGGGCGAGCTGTGATACGCGCACCGAGAACTCCGCGGCGACGAGCAACTCGTCCGCGGGGTGGAGCGTCGCCGCCTCGAGCATCGTGGGGGAAAACTGGCGCAGCCCCTGGAGCAACGGCTCGGGCAGGTTCGAGCTCTTGAGCAACTCGTAGCCGAGTTCCAGCGGCGTGAGCCCGAGCACCTCCCGGTAGGCCGCATCGGGGTCGCCGAGCGTCTCCGCTTGCCGGCGGGCCATGCGGTCGTCGTCGGGCATCAGGGCGGAGATCAGCAGGCGGCCGAAGTTGCGCAGCGAAGCACAGAGGAACGCCTGTTCGGCGTCGCCCCGCCCCTGCCCTTCCGCCCACGCCTGCGCCATCATGCCGCTGGTGAGGGCGAGCGTCGCCGTCTCGCGCTGGGCCGCCGCGCCCTGGGTGCGCTCGGCGTTCTCCATGAGCATCAGCGACAGCGCGAGCATACGGATCTTGGCGAAGCCGATTACGTGGATCGCCTGCGAAATCGAGGAGACCGCCACGCCGGAAGGGTTGTAGCCGAGGGTGTTGGCCGCGGCGACGACCTTGGCGGTGACGACCACGTCCTTCTCCACCAACTCGGCCAGCTCGGAGACGGAGATATGCAGGGCGTTGGCAGCGAGCGCCTCCACGAGTTTCACGATCTCCGCAATCCCGGCGACCGTGCCGCCCTCCAACCCGCTGGTCACGCGCCGCAGCGTCTCGCGGGCGCGAGCTTCCTGAGGCGTGACGGCGGTGGTGGTCATCGGGGCCGAGGGTCGGCAGACCCTAATCGGCGCACCTCAGGCATATTTGAGGACTTCCTCCGGGGTCGTCGCTCGGGCGGCGATCGCGTCCAGCCCACGGCCACGCAGCGTTTCCATCCCGCGGGCCAGTGCCAGATCGCGCAACTCCTGCGTCCCCGCCCCCCGCGCGATCTGCTCCCGCATCGGCTCGTCGACCCGGAGCAACTCGAACAACCCCATCCGCCCCCGGTAACCGGCCCCGCGGCAACTCGGGCAGCCCGCCCCGGCGAAGAAGCGCATCCCGGCCAGCGAACGCCCCGGCGGCGTCAGCCGCTCGAGGATCTCCGGATCGGCCGCCTGTTCGCAGCGGCAGTCCGGGCAGATACAGCGGACCAACCGCTGCGCCAGCACCGCCTCGAGGCTCGCCGCGACGAGATACGGCTCGACCCCGAGGTCGGTCAGCCGGGTCACCGCGCCGGCAGCGTCATTGGTGTGCAGCGTGGTGAGCACGAGGTGTCCGGTGAGCGCCGCCTGGATCGCCACCTGTGCCGTCTCCAGATCGCGGATCTCGCCGACCATCACGATGTCGGGGTCCTGGCGCAGGAACGCCCGCAGCGCCGCCGCGAACGTGAGCCCGGCCGCCGGGTTGACCGCGACCTGCGTCACGCCCTCCAGCTCGTACTCCACCGGGTCCTCGATGGTGAGAAGCTTGGCGCCGGCCTCGTTGAGCTCGCGCAGGCAGGCGTAGAGCGTGGAGGTCTTGCCCGAGCCGGTCGGCCCGGTCACGACCACGATGCCGCTGGGCCGGCGGATCACGCCGCGCAGCTCGGCCAGCAACGGCTCGCCCAGTCCGAGCCCGTCGAGGGCGATCGCCGCCGAGCGCTCGCTGTCGAGCACCCGCAGCACGACGCTCTCGCCGAACTGCGTGGGCAGCGTGGAAACCCGCAGGTCGACCGGCCGCCCCGCCACCGCGAACTGGATGCGCCCGTCCTGCGGCACGCGCCGCTCGGCGATGTCGAGATTGGCCAGCACCTTCAGCCGCGAGGCGACGGGCAGCGCGAGCTGCGCTGGCGGCGCGGGCCACTCGCGCAGGGCGCCGTCGATCCGGCAGCGCACGCGGCATTCGTGCTCGAACGGCTCGAAATGGATGTCCGACGCCCGCTCGCGGATGGCCTGCTCCAGCACATCGTCGACATAGCGCACCACCGGCTACGCGGCCGCCTGCGTCGCGAGTTCCCGCCCGGCCGGCTCGGTGGCGACCGCTCCTTCCGGAGCCGCCACGAGCGCCGCGGCCAGCGCGCCGGCGCCCTCGCCATAGTGTTCGCGCAGCAACGCCTCGACCACCGCCGGATCGGCCACGCACCCACGCACGGCGCAACCCAGCGCGAACTCGAGTTCCCCCAGCTCGCCGGCGGCGAACGGGTCCAGCAGGAGCACCTCGAGCCGTTGCGCCTCGCTCCGCCACGGCACCACGCCGTGCTGCCGCGCCAGCGCGGCCGGCACCAACGCCGCGATCGCCGGTTCGAGCCGCCGCACGGGCGCGTCGACGAGTTCCCGGCCCAGCTCCGCGGCGACCGCCGCCAGCACGCGCGCCCGGGGCAGTTCGCCGGTGGCGTCGAGCAGGTCGGCGGCCGAACGGCCCTCGCCCGCCGCGGTCCGCGCCTCGTCCCAGCGGCGCTTGGTCACCAGGCCCCGGTGACAGAGCAGCTCGCCGAGCTCGCGGTGGCGACGGGCGAACATGGGTGGAGGCCGCGGCGCTCACGCCGCGGCGGTTCAGACTTCCTTCAGCCGCATGCCCATGCCGACGAGACGCTCGCGCATGCCGTTCGAGTCCTGCGCCTTCTCCACCGCCTCGTCCGGCGAGATGATCTCGCGGTTGACGAGGCTGAGCAGATGCGCGTCGAGCGTGATCATGCCAAGGTTGGCACCGGTCTGGATGTCGGAGGTGATGCGGAAGGTCTTGTTCTCGCGGATGAGCGACTGGATGGAGGTGGTCGCCACCATCAGCTCGAAGCCGGCGATGCGGCCGCCGCCGTTCTTCTTGCACAACACCT